>NZ_KV786874.1:0-1290 GCF_001806955.1 Burkholderia sp. HMSC10F09 | reverse complement strand
CGTTCGACGCGCCGTTGCCGCCGCGCGGCGCACCGAGCAGCGCCGCGAGCCGCGCGCCGAACATCCCGCGCCGTGCCGCCGACAGCGCGATCACCGCGCAGGTCAGCAGGATCAGCGCGAACACGAGCCAACCGAGCGGCGAGCGCAGCCGCACGATGTCGGACACCGCACTGCCGATCCCGTCGACGCGCGGGGCGCGCACGGCGGCCGGCTGCAGGAACAGCGACACGTTGTCGTACTGCAGCCCTTCGATGCTGTGCGCGACGAGATCCTTGACCATCGGCGCCATCGCGCGCAGATCGACGCCCGGCCGATAGCGGATGTACACGGCCGCGGACGACGGCTTGATCTTGTCCGCGAGCGGATCGTTCTCCGGGATCACGACCTGCACGCGCGCGACGATCACGCCTTCGATGTCCTGCAGCGTGCGCGACAGATCCTGCGACACGCCGTACAGATAGCGCACGCGCTCCTCGGCCGGCGTCGACACGAGCCCCTGTTTCTGGAACAGCTCGCCGAGGCTCGCGTAGGTCGGCTTCGGCAGCCCGTTCGCCTGCAGCACGGTCAGCGCCGACTGCATGTCGCCGTCCGCGACGCTGACCTGCCACGCGTTGCGGTCCGACGCATCGCGCGCGTCGTTGTCCTTCGACGCGCTGATGCCCGCGTCGCCGAGCACCGCGATCATCTGGTTCGCGTCGTGCTCGGACAAGCCCGAATACAGCTCCTTCTGGCAGCCGGCCAGCAGCGCGAGCGCGCCCGCGAGCAGCGCACGCGCCGCCCGGCTGCGCCACGCGCCTGCGCGCGGCGTCGAATCGATCGTCGTCATCGTTGGTCCGCTTCGTCGCGCGCGCGGCCCGTGCCGGCCCGCACGCGCGCGTTCGTCACTCCTGCGTCTTCAGCACCGTATGCGTGAAGCCGTTCGCCGCCTGCGCGACCGACAGGCTCAACTGGTATTCGGAAATCGTCGTGGTCGCCGTCCACTGGAAGTCCATCGCCTGCACCATCGTCATCAGCGGATCGCTGCGGTTGTCCGCCATCGACGTCAGCATCTCGGTGCGATGCTTGTCGATGTTCGCGTAACGCGCATCGAGATCGTTGCCGTACGCACGCAGCCGCTCGACGAGCGACGACGCATTCGCCTGCGCGGGCGTCATCTGCACCGCGGGCGCGGCGTCGCGGGTCGCCGCCGACATCGCCGCAGCCTGCGGCGCCGCATCGGCCGACGCGGCGCGCGGCTGCATCAGCGCATCGAATTCGCGCACCTGCGCCGGATCGGCCGCCGCGCCCGGC
>NZ_KV786873.1:0-1695 GCF_001806955.1 Burkholderia sp. HMSC10F09 | reverse complement strand
GGACGGCGGCAGCGCGTCGCCCGCCACGTCGGAGAAGCCGATCCCCGCGCGTTCGAACACGCGGCCGCCTTCGAGGATCCGCGTGCAGCCGCCGCCGCGCAGCCGCTCGGCGGGGCCGCGCTGCCAGATGTCGGTCGCAAGCGGCGTGCCGTCGAGCGCGCCGAGCGCATCGGCGATGCGTGTCTGCAGGCCCTGGAGATACGTGCGCACGCGCGCCACGTCGTAGGTCGAATCGGTCATGTCTGAACTGAACGCCCCCGCGCGCGGCGGGGGCCGTAAAAAAGGCTTCTGCCGCGCATTCTAGCGAACCGCGGCAGCCGGCACGACGCACCGCGCGGTGCGCCGGCCGCCGGCGTCATGCGCTCTTGCGGCTGAGTGCGCGGTGGCCGATGTCGCGGCGATACTGCATGCCTTCGAAATTGATCTGGTTGATCGTGTCGTACGCATGCTGCTGCGCTTCGCGCACCGAATCGGCGAGGCCGACCACGCACAGCACGCGGCCGCCCGACGTGACGAGCTTGTCGCCGTCGAGCGTCGTGCCCGCATGGAAGGTCACGGCCTGTTCGGTTTCCGCCGGGATGCCGTTGATGCGGTCGCCCTTGCGCGGCGCGTCGGGGTAGCCGTGCGCGGCAAGCACGACGCCGAGCGCGGTGCGGCGATCCCAGTCGAGCTCGACCGTATCGAGCGTGCCCGCGATCGCCTGCTCGACGACCTTCGAGAAATCGCTCTTCAGGCGCGCCATGATCGGCTGCGTCTCCGGATCGCCCATCCGGCAGTTGAATTCGAGCGTGCGCGGATTGCCTTCCTTGTCGATCATCAGGCCGGCGTACAGGAAGCCCGTGAAGCGGATGCCGTCCTTCTCCATCCCGCGCACGGTCGGCATGATGATCTCGCGCATCACGCGCGCATGCATCTGCGGCGTGACGATCGGCGCCGGCGAATACGCGCCCATGCCGCCGGTGTTCGGGCCGCGATCCTCGTCGAGCAGACGCTTGTGGTCCTGGCTCGACGCGAGCGCGAGCGCGTGCTTGCCGTCGACCATGACGATGAAGCTCGCTTCCTCGCCGTCGAGGAATTCCTCGATCACGACGCGTGCGCCTGCATCGCCGAGCTTGTTGCCCGACAGCATCATGTCGACCGCTTCGTGCGCTTCCTCGAGCGTCATCGCGACGACCACGCCCTTGCCGGCCGCGAGGCCGTCGGCCTTCACGACGATCGGCGCGCCTTTCGCGTCGATGTAGGCATGCGCGGCGGCCGCGTCCGAGAAGGTCTCGTAGTCGGCGGTCGGAATGCCGTGCCGCTTCATGAACGCCTTCGCGAAATCCTTCGAGCTCTCGAGCTGCGCGGCTTCGCGCGTCGGCCCGAAGATCTTCAGGCCGCGCGCGCGGAACAGGTTGACGATGCCGGCCGCGAGCGGCGCTTCGGGCCCGACGAGCGTGAATGCGACGCCTTCGCGTTCCGCGAAGTCGGCGAGCGCGTCGAGCGACGTGATGTCGACGTTCTTCAGACGCTCGTCCTGCGCCGTGCCGCCATTGCCGGGCGCGACATAGACCATCTGAACGCGCGGCGATTGCGCGAGCTTCCACGCGAGCGCATGTTCGCGGCCACCGGAACCGACGACGAGTAGTTTCATGGGATTCCCCGCAGACTAGAAAACAGGGCGGCCGGCACGCTCAGGCGCGCCGTCCGCGAAAC
>NZ_KV786872.1:3842-5007 GCF_001806955.1 Burkholderia sp. HMSC10F09 | reverse complement strand
GCCGGCCCGCCCGTCGCGGCCGCGCCGCGCGCACCGAGCGGCGGCCGTGGACCGTGAAGGCGACGCTGCGCGCCGCGTTCGCGGTTCTGCTGATCGGCACGGTCGCGATCGGCGTGTTTTCGCTCTGGCAGATCAGCCGGCTGAATGCGTCGATCGCGTCGGTCTACGAGCAGGGGCACGTCGCGAGCCGCGCGGCCGAGGAGGTGCGCGCGGAGGTGCTGCGTGCGAGCCGCGCGCAGAAGATGCTGCTGACCGCGACCACCGCGAAGGAGCGCGACGAGCTCGGTGCCGAAGTCGATGCGGGGCTCGCGTCGATCGGCCGCGCGCTCGGTACGCTGCAGCGCGAGGCGGACCCGGCCGACGCCGACGACAGCGCACGGCTGCGCGCATTCTCGTCCGCCGTCGGCACCTGGAGCGGCCATCTGCGCGACTTCGTCGCGCTGGTGCGCGCGCAGCCGCTCGACCTGTCGCAGATGAACTGGCAGGTCGGCACGCAGGACGTGTCGCTGCTCGTCGAGACCGGCAAGCTCGAGAAACAGGCCGGCGATCTCGTGAAGACGCGCGGCGCGAAGTCGAAGGCGACGCTCGATGCGTCGGCGACGATCTTCTCGTCGTCGTTCGCGATGATCGCCGCGATGACGGCTGCGCTGTTCGTCCTCGCGATCGCGATCGCGGAGCGCGTCGTGCGCCGCCTCGCCGCGCAGCTCGGCGGCGAGCCTGCGTATGCGAAGGCAATCGCCGCCGACATCGCGCGCGGCGATCTCACGCGGCCGATCGCACTCGGCCGGCACGACCGCGACAGCATGGTGCGCGCGCTCGCCGACATGCAGCGGGGGCTGGCCGCGACCGTCGGCGAAATCGCGGTCAGTGCGGACGCGATCGCGTCGGCATCCGGCGAGATCTCGACCGGCAACCTCGATCTGTCGCAGCGCACCGCACAGCAGGCGGCCGCGCTCGAGCGCACCGCGGCGAGCATGGAGCAGCTGACCTCGACGGTGCGGCAGAACGCGGAGAACGCGCGGCAGGCAAGCATGCTGGCCGCGAATGCGTCGGCCGTCGCGGAAGCGGGCGGCGAGGTGGTCGGGCGCGTCGTCGCGACGATGAGCGACATCGACGACAGCGCGAAGAGCATCCGCGACATCATCGGCACGATCGAGGGCATCGC
>NZ_KV786872.1:0-3822 GCF_001806955.1 Burkholderia sp. HMSC10F09 | reverse complement strand
CATCCTCGCGCTGAACGCGGCCGTCGAGGCCGCACGCGCGGGCGAGCAGGGGCGCGGTTTCGCGGTGGTCGCCGGCGAGGTGCGTTCGCTCGCGCAGCGCGCGGCGACCGCGGCGAAGGAGATCCGCGCGCTGATCGGCGCGTCGGTCGAGCGCGTCGCGAACGGTGCGGCGCTCGCACACGACGCGGGCCGCACGATGGACGACGTCGTGCGCGCGGTCAAGCGCGTGACCGACATCATCGGCGAGATCGCGGCGGCCTCGGACGAGCAGAGCGCGGGCATCGACGAGATCGGCCGCGCGGTCACGCAGATGGATGCCGGCACGCAGCAGAACGCGGCGCTCGTCGAGCAGGCGGCGGCCGCGGCGCGCGCGCTGGACGAGCAGGCGCAGTCGCTGAAGGCGCTCGTCGGACGTTTCCGGCTCGCGGCGGGCTGAGCGCGCGCGGCGTGCGACGCGCGGGCCACGCGTGTACCACTCACACCGAGCCGGCATCGGCGGCCGGGCGGTCCGGCCGCCGGGCGTTACGACGACTGCTTCTTGCGATCGGGATCGATGATGACCGTGCAGGTCGTGCCGGCCGACAGCAGTACGCCGTCCGGCACCTCGTCGATCTTGATGCGCACCGGCACGCGCTGCGCGAGGCGCACCCAGTTGAAGGTCGGATTCACGTCGGCGACGAGGTCGCGGCTTTGCGGATTGTCGCGATCGTAGATGCCGCGCGAGATGCTCTCGACGTGGCCTTTCATCACGCCGCCGCTCATCAGCCGCATCTCGGCCGGCGCGCCGACCTTCACGCGCGGCAGCTTGGTTTCCTCGAAGTAGCCGTAGACCCAGAACGAATGGCTGTCGACGATCGCGAGCTTCGCCTGACCGGCGACCGCGTAGTTGCCCTTGAAGGTCTGCAGGTTCGTGATGTAGCCGTCGACCGGCGCGACGACGCGCGTGCGTTCGAGATTCAGCTTCGCGGCGTCGAGCGCGGCGAGTGCCTGCTGGTACTGCGCCTCGGCGCTCGACGCGCTGTGCGCGGCGTTCTCGCGGTTTTCCTTCGACACGACGAGCGCGTCGAGATCGGCGCGGCGGGCCGCGTCGTCGCGGCGCATCTGCAGTTCCGCGCGGCGGGCGGCGACGGCCGCCTGCGCCTGTTCGACCGCGATCTGATAGTGCGACGGGTCGATCTGCATGATCAGGTCGCCCTTCTTGACGAGCTGGTTGTCATGCACGGGCAGCGCGACGATCGCGCCCGACACGTCCGGCGCGACGTTGACGATTTCCGCGCGCACGCGCCCGTCGCGCGTCCATGGATCTTCCATGTAGTGCACCCACAGCGAGCGCCCGATCAGGATCGCGACGAGAAGGATGACGGCCGTCGCGACGAAGCCGAAGAGTTTTCTGAGCATCATGGTGGTGGTGGATCAACGGTAAACGGCGAGACTGAGTCCGCCGCATATGCAGACGAGCAGGCAGGCCCGGAACAGCGACGGGTGCCAGACGACACGGTAGAGGCCCGTATAGGCGAGCAGTCGGTCGACGGCCCAGGTCGCGAGCGCGCCGACGACGAACATCAGCACGACCGTGGGCATGTACGCATCGAGAATCGCGATTTCGCGCGGGATCATGACGAGGCTCCTGGTTGGGGGCGTGCGGGGCGGTTGCGGTTGAGCGGCGCAAGCGGCGACTCCGGATCGAGCAGCGCGCTGCGCACGAAATGGAGATGGCTCAGGATGCGCTGCAGGCGGTGCCGTTCTTCGCGCGACGCATGCAGCGTGTCGAGCAGCGGGCGCGTCGCTTCGATCGCGTCGTTGGCTGCGCCGAGCGCCGCGTCGAAGCGCGCGGCGTCCGGCTTCGCGAACAGCGCCGACAGCGCGTTGCGCATCGTCTCGATCGCACATCGCCACGGCATCGTCGGCGCGTAGTGCGGATCGGCCGGCAGCGTCGCGAGTTCCGCACGCAGGTCGATCGCCGCGTTGCCCGTTTCGAGCACCGCGAACATCCAGCGCAGCGCGTCGCGCTGCACGGTCGGCTGGTCGGCCGACAGCGTGTGCGCCTGATACATCAGATCGCGCGCGCCGCTCTCGAAGCGCGTGCGTAGCCCGGCAAGCCGTGCGTGGCAGGCGGCGACGACCTGATGACGCAGATCGGCGAGCAGCCGCTTCTTGAGCCACGGCGCGGTCGGCGGGAACAGCACCGCGAACGCGATCGCCGACACGAGCATCGACAGCACGAGCGCGAGCGCGTCGTTCATGAAGCCGGTCGGATCGTAGTGCGTGATGTTGTCGGGGCCGGCGAGGAAACTGAAGAAGATCAGATAGCCCATCCCGTAGCCCGCGAGCTTCGGCTTCAGCGTCAGGAAGATGCCGATCGCGAGCATCGGCGCGAGCCCGACGCAGAGCAGCGCGAAGCCGTCGATGCGCGGATAGATGCCGAACATCGTGATCATGCCGGTGCATACCGCGAGTGCGGTGCCCATCCCCATCTGCGCGGCCATCGCGGTCGGGCGCGGCGTCGACGACGCGAGCGCACAGGTCGCGGCCGCCGTGAGCGTCAGCGTGACGCCGCTCGGCCATGCGGTTTCGATCCAGAACCAGCCGAGCACGAGGATCACGGCCGCCGTGCGGATGCCCGCGATGACGGCTGCGGTCAGGTTCGTGCGCGGCTCGTAGCGCTCGATCCAGCGCTCGCGCTCGTGCGTCGCGCTCGACAGCGACGCGTAGGTCGCCGCATATTCGCGCAGGTCGGTGATGAAGCGGTATAGCAGCTCGGCGGCCGTGTCGAAGTCGAGCAGCGGAAAGTCGGGCTGCGTTTCGAGTTCGGCACGCGTCGCGCGGATGCGGCGCGGCAGCGCGTCGCGCCACGCGAGCAGCTGCTCGGCCGCGTGGGCGGCGTCGGCCGACGTGCGCACCGGCTCGCCGTTGCGCGTGAGCAGCGGCGCGATCTCGCGGAAATACGGCTCGAGCGCGTCGACCGCGGCCTGCGCGCCGGCCGCGCGCAGCCGGTTCATCAGCTGATGCAGCGCATGGAAGCGGCTCGATGCGCTCATGAATTCGCTGTTGAGCCGCGCGAGACGGCCGCTGCGCATCCGCGTGTCCGGGTTCTCGAACACGGCCATGCTGCGCGCGGCCTCGAAGCCGACCACGTCGGCGACGAACCGCGTGTGCACGCTTTCGATGTGCGCGCGTTCGAGCTGTCCGGACAGCGCGGCCGCGACGTAGTCGACGAAGCTGCCGAAGCGCTTGCGCACCGTCGTGCGCATCTGCTCGCCCGTGTACTGCGGGAACACGAGCGCGCTGACGACGCCGGCCGACACGATGCCGACGACGATTTCGGCTACGCGCGTCATCGCGCTCATGAACGCGCCGTCCGGGTGCTGCGACGCGGGCAGGCCGATCAGCGCGGCCGTGTAGCCGGCCAGCAGGAAGCCGTAGCTGCGGAAGTTGCGGTTGCGCGCGGCGCCAGCCGTGCAGAGCGCGACCCACAGCGCGACCGCGAGCAGGAACAGCTGCGGCTGCTGCGGAAACAGCCCGACGAAGGTGAGCGTCGCGATGAGCCCGAAGATCGTGCCCGCGACGCGATAGAAGCTTTTCGCGAGCACGGCGCCGCTTTGCGGCTGCATCACGATGAACACCGTCGTCATCGCGGTCTTCGGCGCCGGCAGGTCCAGCCGCATCGACACGGCGAGCGAGATGAAGGCCGCGAGCAGCGCCTTTGCGAGATAGAGCCATGCGACGCCGTCGGTGCGGGCCCAGTCGCCGAATGCGGCGAAGCGGGCCGACAGCGCGCTGCCGGCGTGCGGGGAGGCGGGGGAGGAGGCAGACATGGCGTGC
>NZ_KV786871.1:0-13874 GCF_001806955.1 Burkholderia sp. HMSC10F09 | reverse complement strand
GAACGCCGAACGCCGAACGCCGAACGCCGACGATTCGCACGCCTGCCGATCGCGAACCGGCGCGTGCCGCGCGTCCGACCTGACTACCGGAGGGGGAATGACCGAATCTGTGACCGTGCGCCGAGTCGGCGCGAACGAGGCCATCGCGTATGTCGACGCGCTGTCCGACGTGCTGATCGATTGCGTCGAAGGCGGCGCGTCCGTCAGCTTCATGCTGCCGATCGCGCGATCGACGGCCGTCGCGTTCTGGACCGGTGTCGCGCAAAGCGTCGCGAACGGCGAGCGCATCCTGCTCGTCGCCGAAGACGCGTCGGGGCGCGTCGTCGGCACGGTGCAGATCGTGACCGCGCAACCGGAGAATCAGCCGCATCGCGCGGACATCGCGAAGATGCTGGTGGCAAGGCACGCGCGCCGGCAGGGCGTCGCCGCGCGGCTGCTGGCGGCGGCAGATGCGGCCGCGCGCGACGCCGGCAAGACGGTGCTCGTGCTCGACACGGTGACGGGCGGCGATGCGGAACGGCTGTACGAGCGCGCGGGCTGGCAGCGCGTCGGCGTGGTGCCGAACTTTGCGCTGATGCCGGACGGCGCGCCCTGCGCGACGACGTTCTTTCACAAGCAACTCGCTTAGCGCGTTCGGCACGGCGCGGCACGATGCAGCACGCGAACCTTCGCCGGCCCGTTGCGCCGGCAATCCGTCGGATGAAACGAACGCATGTCGTCATGGGGTGCGCGGCACTGCTCGTCGCGCTGCCGATCGCGGCGTATGCGCTGGTCAAGCCGCTGCGCGTCGCCATGCCGGCACTCGTGCCGGGCGTGTCGTGCGTGCACGCGCAGATCTGCATCGACGATGCGTCGAAGCTCGCCGACGCGCAGCAGCTCTACCGCGACGGCTACGCGCGTGCCGCCGCGGCGGTCGGCGCGTTCGGCGATGCGCCGCGCGTCGTATTCTGCTCGACGCGCGCGTGCGCGGATGCGTTCGGCCTCGGCGAACGCGCGGCGCTGACGCTCGGCACGGTCGGCGTGGTGATCGCACCGCGCGGCTGGCACGCGTACTTCGTCGCGCATGAGCTGATCCATCACCGGCAGGCGGAAACGCTCGGCAATCTCGCCGTGCTGACGAAGCCGCGCTGGCTGATCGAAGGGATGGCGTATTCGCTGAGCGGCGACCCGCGTCATCCGCTGAAGGAGCCGTTCGAAGCGTGGCGCGCGCGCTTCGATGCCTGGCATGCGGCGCTGGGTACGCGGCCGTTGTGGGATGCGGCGCGCGCGGTGGAGTAGTGCCGCCGGCGGCCCCCGCTACGCGGGCGGCGGCGGATCGCCCGGCTCGCTGCCGAGCGCGTGCCGGGCGGCGCCGCGTCGCGTCAGGATCCGGTCGGAGAGAGCCGGATCGGCACCGGCGATTGTGCGCGAGAGAGACGGCACGAACGCACGCGCCGTCTTAGCTGAACGTCGCGAGCGCATCGCGAAGCGCGACGCGGCCGCGGCCCAGCGGCGCCCCGCTCGCGCGCAGCGCGGCGGGCGTCGCCATCAGGCCGTCAGGCCGTCGTATCGATGATGCGCGGGATCTTCACGTCCGGATTGACGTCCGCGTCGTAGTCCACGCCCGCGATCTCGAAGCCGAACAGCCGCAGGAAGTCGGTCTTGTAGCCGGCGAAGTCGGTCAACTCGTACAGGTTCTCGTTCGTCACCTGATCCCACAGTTCGACGACCTTCTTCTGGATCTGCGGATCGAGTTCCTTGTAGTCCGCGCGCAGGCGGCCTTCGTCGTCGAGGTGCGGCGTCGCGCCGTACAGGCTGTCCTTGAACAGCCCGTACACCTGCTCGATGCAGCCCTCGTGCGTGCCGGCTTCCTTCATCACCTTGAACAACAGCGACAGGTACAGCGGCATCATCGGAATCGCCGAGCTCGCCTGCGTGACGACGGCCTTCAGCACCGACACGCGCGCATCGCCGCCGTGCGCAGCCAGCTTGTCGCGAATCGACAGCACCTTCTTGTCGAGGTCCTTCTTCGCTTCGCCGATCGAGCCGTTCCAGTAGATGTCGTGCGTGATCTGCTCGCCGAGGTACGTGAACGCGGTCGTCTTCGCGCCGTCGGCGAGCACGCCGGCTTCGTCGAGCGCGTCGATCCACATCTGCCAGTCCTCGCCGCCCATCACCGCGACGGTGCCGTCGATCTCTTCCTGCGTCGCGGGCTCGAGCACCGTCTCGCGGATCACTTCCTTGTCGGTGTCGATGCCGCGGAACGTGACGGTTTTGCCGATCGGCTTCAGCGTCGAGCTGATCGTCTCGCCCGTCTTCGGATGCGTGCGGCGCGGCGCGGCCAGGCTGTAGACGACGAGGTCGACCTTGCCGAGATCCTGCTTGATGGTGTCGATCGTGACCTGCTTGACCTGGTCGGAGAACGCGTCGCCGTTGATGCTGCGCGCGTACAGGCCCTTTTCGGTCGCGAAGCGCTCGAACGCGGCGCTGTTGTACCAGCCGGCCGTGCCGGGCTTCGTTTCGCTGCCCGGACGCTCGAAGAACACGCCGAGCGTGTCCGCGCCGGCGCCGAAGGCGGCCGAGATGCGCGCGGCGAGGCCGTAGCCCGTCGACGCGCCGATCACGAGCACCTTCTTCGGGCCGTTCGCGATCGGGCCGTGCGAAGTCACGTAGTCGATCTGTTCCTTGACGTTGGCCTCGCAGCCGACGGGATGAGTCGTCACGCAGATGAAGCCGCGCACGCGCGGTTTGATGATCATGGGAACCTCTTGTCTGAAAGGCGCAGACGGCCTGAAAACGGAAAAATCCCGCGCATTGTAAAGGAAGCCGCGACCGGCAGGCGGGCGCGGCAGCCTGCGACGCGCGGCGCCGGTGGGCCGGCGCACCGGACGCGCGGGGTCCGACCACGCGTGCGGTGCGCCCGCGCGCGGTCTCGCGGCGCGCAAAGACGGTGACGAAACGGCCCCGAGACGTATACATTCGGCGGACGGTGTCCGCGGCGCGTGCCGCGTCGACGCGTTCATTCCCTGTCCGAAGGAGCCCGCATGCTGCACATTCTCGGCAAGATCCCGTCCATCAACGTCCGCAAGGTGCTGTGGCTCTGTACCGAGCTGAACCTGCCGTTCGAGCGCGAAGACTGGGGCGCCGGTTTTCGTTCGACCGACGATCCGGCCTATCTGGCGCTGAATCCGAACGGTCTCGTGCCCGTCATCCGGGACGGCGATTTCGTGCTCTGGGAGTCGAATGCGATTCTTCGCTATCTCGCGAACCGCTACGGGGACCGCTTGGGGAACGGCGCCGTCGCCCCGTCGCTGTACCCGACCGACCCGCAGGCCCGCGCGCGCGTCGACCAATGGATCGACTGGCAGGGAACGGACCTGAACCGCTCGTGGGTCGGCGCGTTTCTCGGCCTCGTGCGCAAGTCGCCCGACCATCAGGACCCGGCCGCGATCGCGCAGTCGATCGCGAACTGGACGAAGCACATGCGCGTGCTGAACGGGCAGCTCGACGCGACCGGCGCGTTCGTGGCCGGCGAGCATTTCACGATTGCCGACATCGCGATCGGCCTGTCGGTGAACCGCTGGTTCGGCACGCCGTTCGAGCGTCCGGAGCTGCCGGCCGTGAAGCGCTATGCCGATCGTCTCGCGGCGCGCGAATGCTTCAAGACCTACGCGGGCAGCGCGAACCCGTAACGCGGCGCCGCTCGCGCGCGGCCGTCACGTGCCGGATGCCGGTATCGCGTCGAGCACGCGGGCGAGAAATGCTTCGTGATTCCATGCGGACTCGGGCCGCGACAGCCCGAGCCGCACGACCACGAGATCGCGGCTCGGCACCACGCTGACGAACTGGCCTTCGTGGCCGACCGCGTGAAACGCATCGGCGGGCAACGCGCGCGCATGCGGATCGCGATCGTCGAACGGTTCCGGCACCTTGACCCACAGATGCGCGCCGAACGCCGCGCGCGACGATTGCGGCGTCGCGCGTGCCAGGTAGCGCACCCAGCCTTCGGGCAGCAGCCGCTGCCCGTTCCATACACCGTCCTGCAGCAGAAACTGGCCGAAGCGCGCCCAGTCGCGCGCGCTCGCATACATGAACGACGCGGCGGCCAGCGTGCCGGACGCGTCGGGCTCGAACACCGCGCTGCGCATGCCGAGCGGCGCGAACAGCGCACGGCGCGGAAACGACAGATAGTCGTCCGTGCTGCCGCCGAGCGCGACGCGCATCACGCGTGCGACGATCTCACTCGTGCCGCTCGAATAGTCCCAGCGCGTGCCGGGCGCCGCCGCGAGCGGCTTGTTCGACGCGAAGCGCGCGGTGTCGCGCTGCGTGAACAGCATCACGGCGACGTCGGAGAGCGGGTCGTCGTAGTCCTCGTTGAATTGCAGGCCGCTCGTCATCCGCAGCAAGTCGTCGAGCGTGATCGCCGCGCGCGGATCGCCGGCGCCGCGCCACTCGGGCAGCAGCGCCGCCGTGTCGGGCGACAGCCGGTGCTGCCCGACGAGCATTCCGATCAGCACGGCCGTGACGGTTTTCGTCATCGACCAGCCGGGCAGCGGCGTATCGCCGGTAAAGCCGGGCGCGTAGCGTTCGGCGATCACGCGGCCGCGCCACATGACGACGACCGCGCGCGTGCGGCGCGGCCGCGCGGGATCCGGTTCGTCGAATGCGCGATCGAGCGCCGTGTGCAGTTTCCGCATATCGACGCCGTTGGGTGCGGATGTGGTCGACGAGGCCGACGCGGGCTCCGACGCGATCGCAAGCGATGCCGGCACGGCGGTCGCCGCGGGCGCGGCCGGTAACGGCGGCAACGCGGCCGGCAGCGCGGCGGCCGCAGGACCGAGCGCGAGCGTGCAGCCGAGCCCCGGACGAAATTCGGCGTCGCGCGCGGCGAAGCCCGCGAACGTCGCATGTGCGCGATGGTGCTCGGCATCGATCGACGGGCGCACGAGCTTCAGCAGCGGATGCACGCCGGCCATGATGTCGACGTCGATCACCGAAGCGGCGGGGCGCCCCGACACGAACACGCCTGAGCAGAGCGCCTTCGCCGCATAGCCGGTCGCGATCGGCGCGAGCCGCGACAGCTGATAGCCCGCATAGCCGATCGCGGCGATCAGCGCGAGCGCGATGCCGCGTCGAATCAACGGTCTGAGCGGAATCGTCATGCGTGTCCTCGAGCGGGTAGCGGGCGGCGACGAGCGGCAGTGTCGCAGGTTCGGCCGATGCGTGGCAATCGCGTACGCGTGACACGGCACGCGCCTCGCGACGGGCGGGTTGAAATCGGGCCGCGCGTCGGCCGATAATCGACCGGCGCCACCTGCTGCGGCACGCCCATCCACTCTCTGCGGAAAAACGCCATGTCCTACGACGACAACAACCCGTTCGCGAAGATCCTGCGCGGCGAACTGCCTTGCGTGAAGGTTGCGGAAGACGACGCGACGCTCGCCATCATGGACCTGATGCCGCAGGCCGACGGTCACGTGCTCGTGATCCCGAAGGAGCCTGCCGCGCAGATCTTCGACCTGTCGGGCGACGCCGCCGCGGCGAGCATCCGGATGACGCAGCGCGTCGCAGCGGCCGTGCGCGCGGCGCTCGCGCCCGACGGCCTTTTCATCGGCCAGTTCAACGGCGCGGCGGCCGGCCAGACGGTGCCGCACGTGCACTTCCACGTGATTCCGCGTACCGAGGGCGTCGCGTTGCGGATGCACGCGCGCGACGTCGCCGATGCGGCGACGCTCGAGTCGATCGCGCAGCGCATTCGCGCGCATATCGCATGAGCGTGCGGCCGAGCCCGCGCTCCGTCGTCGGCGGCGCCCGTCTCGGCGGTGACGCCGCGTAACACGTGTAACCGGACCCGAAACTCGGTAAGAAAGGCAGCGCGCTAGACTCCGCGCATCGCTTCATCGTGCGATCGAAGCGCCGATCGGCGCTTCGTGCCGGCCGCCGCATCGCGCGGCGTGCGCGGCGCGCGCGACAGGCGCCTTCGTGTTTTTGCCGGGATTCATCATGGTCAGACTTCTCGTTTCGTTCGCGCTGCTCGGCGCGCTCTGCGGCTGCGTCGTCGCGCCGCCTTACGGCTATGCGCCGGCCCCCGCTTACTACGGCTATGCGCCGGCTTATTACGCGCCGCCCGTCAGCATCGGCATCGGCGGCAGCTTCCGCGTCCGCTGACGCATTGCCGCGAGGGTGTGGCGGCCGTGCGACGCCCGATCGCGCGGCCGCTGTCGTCTGGAGGGACGGAACCCACATCGGAACGCCGCCCGGCGCGGGTCGGCGGGCCGCCGCGTACGGGCGTTCGATCCTTTCCCGTTGGTAAACAACTTGTTACCAGAATGTCGGGGGCAGGCTGCGGGACCGGTGCTATTCTTCGCCGCAAGCTCATTGAAATGAATTGGTTGCGCGATTCGGCCCAATGCCCGAATCGACGTCGACCGGTTCAGATCCGATACGAGCGACTCCTCATAACATTGCGAACAAGGAAGGATACGGGCATGTGGAAGAAGATCGCCCCCGCTCTCGTCGTCGCCGCACTCGCCGGCGCGACTGCGCTGCCGGCGGCAGCTAACGATTTGAACAACGCGCTTGGCGGCGCGCTCGGCGGGGTAGCCGGCGCGGCGGTCGGCGGCGCGGTCGGCGGCAGCACGGGTTCCGTGATCGGCGGCGCGCTCGGCGGCCGCGCAGGTGGCGCGATTACGTCGAACCGTCGCGAGCGTACCGGCGCGATCATCGGCGGCGCGCTCGGCGGCGGTGCGGGCACTGCGGCCGGCAACGCCATGGGCGGCCGTACGGGCGGCCTGCTCGGCGCGGCCGTCGGCGGCGGCGCGGGTGCGGCGCTCGGCGGCAACATGTCGCGCAGCTCGTACGACGACGATCGCGGCTATCGTCATCGCAAGCATCGCCATCATCGTCACTGGGACTGATCGCAGCAGCGGGCGCGGCCGATCGACCGGCGCGCCCGAATCCGTGTCGGGCCCGGCGCGCTGAGCCGGGCGACCGACAGCGGCATCGCCGCCACGCGTTTTCACTTCAGCGGTTCCCGATGCGATGCGCGCGAGTCGCGCGCCGCATTCTCTTCTTCTCCCTGGATTTCTCTCCGCTCCTCGACGGGTGCGTGCGTGTGCCGCCTGCCCGGCGTCGATCGCGATCGTCCGTTACGCCGGCATCGAGCGCGTAACCGGATGTGTCGTCGCGGTTGTCGAGATGCCCCGCTCGCGTCCGGTGAGCAGTGGGAAATCGAATGCAATCCATCGCAACATTTAATTGGTCGATCGAAGACGACTTCGCTATCGTCAGTGCTGCCCGCGTACCGAATCGAACGTTCCGGACCACGCGCCGCCGCATGACGGCGAACGTCGCGGCCGGCGCCCGGACCGTCGAGCAAGGGCGGCTCGCTCGGCCGACCGGCCGCGCGCGTCGCGAAACCTGGCCGACCGAACGAAAGCCGCGGCAACGCGCACCGATGCGCGCCGCGTGTCGGCCGCCGGCGCCGTCGGACGACGGGCCGCACCAACCCATTGCCTGGATGCCTTATGTCGAAGACAACGTATTACGCGCCGCATGGCGGCCACCCGCCGCAGACCGATCTGCTGACCGATCGCGCGATGTTCACCGAAGCGTACGCGGTCATTCCGAAAGGGGTGATGCGCGACATCGTGACGAGCTGGCTGCCGTTCTGGACGCACACGCGCCTGTGGGTGATCGCGCGTCCGCTGTCGGGTTTCGCCGAAACCTTCTCGCAGTACATCGTCGAAGTGAACCCGGGCGGCGGCAGCGACAAGCCCGAGCAGGACAAGAACGCGGAAGCGGTGCTGTTCGTCGTCGAAGGCCAGGCCGAGCTGACGCTGCAGGGCACCAAGCACACGCTGACGCCGGGCGGCTACGCGTTCATCCCGCCGGGCGCCGACTGGACGCTGCACAACGTCAGCGATGCGGCCGTGCGTTTCCACTGGATCCGCAAGCACTATCAGGCCGTCGACGGCATTCCGCTGCCGGAGGCGTTCGTGACGAACGAACAGGACGTCGAGCCGATCCCGATGCCGGGCACGAACGGCGCGTGGGTGACGACGCGCTTCGTCGACATGAGCGACATGCGCCACGACATGCACGTGAACATCGTGACGTTCGAACCGGGCGGCGTGATTCCGTTCGCGGAAACGCACGTGATGGAGCACGGGCTCTACGTGCTCGAAGGCAAGGCCGTGTACCGGCTGAACCAGGACTGGGTCGAGGTCGAAGCGGGCGACTTCATGTGGCTGCGCGCGTTCTGCCCGCAGGCCTGCTATTCGGGCGGCCCCGGCCGTTTCCGCTATCTGCTGTACAAAGACGTGAACCGCCACATGAACCTGACGCTGAATCCGGCCCGCTGAGCGCCGCAGCAGTCGTACACGAAAACCCGCCGCGTGCCGGCGGGTTTTTTATTGTCGCGCGCGGGCGGGCGGCACCGCGCATCGTCAGCGCGAATCGAGCGCGTGTGCGGCGAGCGCGGCGACCTGCAGCCGCGTGTCTGCCGGCTGGTCGTCTTCGATCAGCCAGATCGCCGACAGCCCGCACCACGCGAGAATCCAGCGCAGCAGCGTGCGCGGATCGAGCCGCGCGGCATCGGCGACGATCGCGACGCGACGTTCGAAGCGCGTGCGGTCGACCGCGATATCGTGCGACGGATTGCAGAACAGGTTGGCGTAGTCGAAGGCGCGTGCGCCGCGCAGCGCTTTCGGATCGATCGCGCGCCAGCCGCGCTCGCCGAAGTGCAGCACGTTACGGTGATGGATGTCGCCGTGCAGCACCGCTTCGTCGACGGGCGGTTCGGCAAGCAGCGCGGCCGCCGTCGCTTGCGACCGGCGCAGTATCGCGTCGGTCGCGTCGGACGCCAGCAGCGACGCGAACCAGTCGCGCAGCGCGACGAGCGGTGGCGGGTCGGGCGCACGATAGGCGTGCAGCTGCGCGACGACGTCGCATGCGATCCGTATTGCATCGTCGTCGTGGCCGGCCGCCGAAAAGTCGGCGAGCGCGGGTTGCGGCTGTGCGCGTTCCAGCAGGATCGCGTCGTCGTCGTGCGCCCATACCTGCGCGGCGCCGTGTCCGTCCCACCATGTCATCAACGCGTTGCCGCGCCGCTCTTCCTCGCAGGTCGCGATCTTCAGCATCGCAGGCCGTCCGCGCCAGACGACCGGCAATACGCCGCCGCTGGCGGTCAGGATCGGACCGCCGTCGGGCGTGAGGCTCCACGAACGAAGATGCGCAGCGAACATGCGGAAATGGTACAGGCGAACCGGCGCGTCCGCGCGGCGGTGCGTGTGCCGCTGCGTCGGACGATGCGGCGTGCTTTCCTCAATAAAATTTAGCCAGCCCAACATTGGCTAAGGAATGTTCCGGTTTCACGGCATCCCTTCGACAATGCGCGCCGTTCATGATCGTCGGCCGCGTGGTGCGCCGTCGATCGCTGCATTGCCGAAGGAGCCGACATGACCGACCGCACCGATTCCCGTCCCACGCCGCCCGCGCCGCTGCCTCGCCGCCGCGTGTGGCGCATGCTCGCGGGCGCGCTGCTCGGCCTGATGCTCGCGGGTGCGGGCATCGCGGGATGGACGATTCATCGCATCTGGACGCAATTGCCGTCGGTCGAGCAACTGGCTGTTTATCGTCCCGCGCTGCCGCTGCGGATCTTCTCGCGCGACGGCGAACTGCTTGCCGAATACGGCGTCGAGCGCCGCGAGTTCGTGCCGCTCGAACGCATGCCGGCGCGGATGCGCGACGCGCTGCTTGCGGCCGAGGACGCACAGTTCTACCGGCACGGCGCGATCGACATCGGCGGCCTCGCGCGCGCGACGTTCGCGAACGTCGTCGCCGGACAGCCGGCGCAGGGCGGCAGCACGATCACGATGCAGGTCGCGCGCAACTTCTATCTGACGCGCGACAAGGTGCTGAGCCGCAAGCTCGCCGAGATCCTGATGGCGGTCAAGCTCGAGCGCGCGTACGGCAAGGACAAGCTGCTCGAGCTGTACATGAACGAGATCTATCTCGGCGAGCGCGCGTACGGGTTCGCGGCAGCGGCGCACGTGTATTTCGGCAAGCCGCTCGATGCGTTGAGCGTCGGCGAGGCGGCCGTGCTTGCCGGGTTGCCGAAGGCGCCGTCCGCGTTCAATCCGGTCGTCAATCCGGCGCGCGCGACCGCGCGTCGCAACTACGTGCTCGGCCGCATGCTTGCGCTCGGCAAACTCGACGACGCGACGTACCGCGCGGCCGTCGATGCGCCGATCGCGCTGTCGCCGCAAGCGCCGCCGGGCATCGTCGCGGCGCCGTACGTGGCCGAACGCGCGCGGCAGATGATGGTCGAGCGCTTTCGCGACGACGCATATACGCTCGGCCTCGACGTGACGACGACGATCTCGATGCGCGACCAGCGCGCGGCCGAGGCGGCGCTCGAGCGCACGCTGCGCCGGCAGCGGACGACGCGCGACGCGCAGCGCACGCTCGAGGGTGCGCTGGTGTCGCTCGATGCGGCGACCGGCGACATGCTCGCGCTCGTCGGCGGCGCGGATTTCAGCCGCAACGTGTTCGACCATGCGCTGCAGGCCTACCGTCAGCCGGGGTCGAGCTTCAAGCCGTTCGTCTATTCGGCGGCGCTCGAGAAAGGCTATTTCCCGGGCGTGCTCGTCGACGATACGCAGCGCACGCTGACGCCGGCCGAGACCGGCGCGCGGCCGTGGCGGCCGCGCAATTACGGCAACCACTACGAAGGCTTCATCGCGGTGCGGCGCGGGCTCGTGCGATCGAAGAACCTCGTCGCGGTAAGCCTGATGCAGGCGGCCGACCCGCAATACGTGCAGCAGCATGCGATGCGCTTCGGGTTCGACGCGCGGCGCAATCCGGCGTCGCTGCCGCTCGCGCTCGGCGCGGGCGCGGTGACGCCGCTCGAACTCGCGAGCGCGTACGGCGTGTTTGCGAACGGCGGCACGCGAGTGGAACCGCGGCTGATCCTCTCGGTGAAGCAGCGGCACGGCGGCGTGCTGTACGACGCGCCGGCGCCGTCCGGCACGCGCGTCGTGTCGGCGCGCAACGCATTCGTGATGGACAGCATGCTGCGCGACGTCGTGCGTGCGGGCACCGCGCGCGGCGCGCTTGCGCTGCGCCGCGACGACACGGCCGGCAAGACCGGCACGTCGAACGGCTCGAAGGATGTATGGTTCGCCGGCTATTCGTCGGGCATCGTCGCGGTCGCGTGGCTCGGCTACGACACGCCGCGCTCGATGGGGCGCGCGACCGGCGCGACGCTCGCGCTGCCCGTGTGGCTCGACTACATGAAGACGGCCGTCGACGGACGCACGCCGGCCGAAGCGGTCGAGCCGCCGGACGTCGCGCGTGTCGACGGCGATTTCGTCTACGCCGAATACACGCGCGGCGCGTGCACGGCCGATGTGCCGGCGTTCGTACGCAGTCGCTTCGCATGCGACGGCGCTGCCCGCGCGGAGGCGGCATCCGCCGGGTTCGCTGCATCCGCCGCGTCCACTGCGGCGAACGGCGGCGCGATGCCGGTCGCGCCGACGCCGGCGCCTGTCGATGCGGCCGAGCGCGCCCGCGTGCTCGACCTGTTCCGGACCGATGACTGACGCGAACGACGATGCATACGCTTTATTTGATCGCGATCGTCGCGGAGGCGATGTCGGGCGCGCTGATGGGCATGCGGCGCGGGATGGACCGCTTCGGGCTGGCGCTGGTCGGCGCCGTGACCGCGCTCGGCGGCGGCACGGTGCGCGACGTGCTGCTCGGCCACTATCCGCTCGGCTGGATCGCGCATCCGCAATATCTGGTGATCACGCTCGTCGCGGCGACCGTCGCGTCGCGCCTCGCGCGGCACGTCGCGCGGATGAAGACGCTGTTCGTCACCGTCGACGCGCTCGGCCTCGCGGCGTTTACGATCATCGGCTGCGACGTCGGCGCGTCGACCGGTGCGGCGCCGATCATCGTCGTGCTGGCCGGTGCGATCACCGGTGTGTGCGGCGGCATGCTGCGCGATCTGCTCTGCAACGAGATGCCGTTGATCCTGCGCCGCGAGCTGTATGCGAGCGTCGCGTTCTTCACGGGTGCGCTGTACGTCGCGCTTCAGCATGTCGGTATCGACGCTCGCGTCGCGACCATCGTCGCGCTCGCGGCCGGCTTCGCGATGAGGATGCTCGCGGTACGGTTCGGTTGGGAGATGCGGACGTTCGGCGCGGCGGACGTCGAGCATTGAGCGCGTGTGCGGCGCGCGTGCGGCGTGCGGGACGACTGCATGCCGTGCATGTCGGCGTCGACGGACGCATCGCGACTGTCGTCTAGCTCACAGCGAGGGCGGCGGCGTCGCGATGCGGATGCTCGCGGACGTCGAACGTCGAGCGCGCATACGGCGCGCGGGCCGACTGCATGGGGTGCACTTCGGCCGCAGGTCGCGCGTACGGCCGAGCGCTATGCCGGCACCATGACGGGCGGCGTGCCGTCGCCGCTGTCGATCCGTTTCACCGCGAACCCGTAACAGCGCGCGATGTGCTCGGGCGTCATCACGTCGTGCGGCGTGCCGTGCGCGACGATCGTGCCGTCCGCGAGCATCGCGATCGTGTCCGCATGCCGCGCGGCGAGATTCGGATCGTGGACGATCGCGAGCACGCCGATCCGCCATTCGCGCGCGATCGCGCGCACCGTATCGAGCAGCCGATGCTGATGCGCGAGATCGAGCGCGGCCGTCGGCTCGTCGAGCAGCAGATAGCGCGTCGGCGACGCGTCGCGGCCCGCTTCGTCGTCGGACGGCCACAGCTGCGCGAGCACGCGCGCGAACTGCACACGCGCGAGCTCGCCGCCGGACAGCGTCGTCACGTCGCGGCCGAGCAGCGTGTCCGCGCCGGCACGCGCGAGCGCGTGCCACGCGATGCCGCGATCGCGTCGCGACAGCGCGCCGCCACGGCCACGCGCATGCGGATAGCGGCCGAGCAGCACGATCTCGTCGACACTGAACGGAAAGGCCGGTTGCGCGGCTTGGGGCAGCACCGCGCGCAGCCGCGCGAGCCGCTGCGCATCGATCTGCGCAAGCGGTTCGCCGTTCAGCGCGATGCGGCCGGTGACGCGCACGCCGTTCGGCGCGGCGCTGCCGGTCAGCTCGCCGGCCAGCGCTTTCAGCAATGTGCTCTTGCCCGCGCCGTTGCGGCCGAGCAGCGCAGTGACGCGGCCCGGTTCGATCGTCAGCGACAGATCGTGAAGGATGACGCGATGTCGGCGTGCGACACGGAGGTGTTGGACGGTCAGCATGATCGAGACGGAGGCGCGACTAAGCGCCGAGCGAGCCGCGGCTTTTCCACAGCAGCGCGAGAAAGAACGGTGCGCCGAGTAGCGCGGTCAGCACGCCGAGCGGAATCTCGGCCGGCGCGGCGAGCGTGCGCGCGGCGAGATCGGCCGCGAGCGTCAGCAGCGCACCGAGCAACGCGGCGCCGGGCAGCACGACGCGCTGGTCCGGCCCGCACGCGAGACGCACGCAATGCGGCGCGACAAGGCCGATGAAGCCGACGATTCCCGCGCACGACACGAGCGCGCCGACCGCGAGCGCGACCGCGACGAGCACGCGCCGCTTCAGCCGCTGAACCGGCACGCCGAGGTGCAGCGCTTCGGTTTCGCCGAGCTGCAGCGCGTTCAGCGCATCGCGTTCGCGCATGAGCAGTGCGCAGCCGAGCACCGCGCACGGCGCGACGGCCGCGAGCGTCGACCATTGCGCACCGCCGAGGCTGCCGAGGCTCCAGAACGTCAGCGAGCGCAACTGCGCATCGTCGGCGACGAACGTGAGCAGCCCGATCGCCGCGCCGACGAGCGCGTTGATCGCGATGCCGGCGAGCAGCAGCAGCGGCAGTGCGAGCCGCCCGCGCGACGCGGCGAGCCGG
>NZ_KV786870.1:1151-5731 GCF_001806955.1 Burkholderia sp. HMSC10F09 | reverse complement strand
TGACGCCGCGCTGCCGCGCCGCGTGCGCGCGAGGCGCATGCGGCGTGGCAGCGGCGGCACGCATCAGTAGCGGTAGTGGTTCGGCTTGAACGGACCTTCCTTCTGCACGCCGATGTACGCGGCCTGCTCGTCCGACAGCGTCGACAGCTGCGCGCCGATGCGCGCGAGGTGCAGACGCGCGACCTTCTCGTCGAGATGCTTCGGCAGCACGTAGACCTTGTTCTCGTACTGGTCGCCGCGCGTGAACAGTTCGATCTGCGCGAGCGTCTGGTTCGCGAACGAGTTCGACATCACGAACGACGGGTGGCCGGTCGCGCAGCCGAGATTCACGAGGCGGCCTTCGGCCAGCAGGATGATGCGCTTGCCGTCCGGGAAGATGATGTGGTCGACCTGCGGCTTGATGTTTTCCCACTGGTACTGGCGCGTCGACGCGACGTCGATTTCCGAATCGAAGTGGCCGATGTTGCAGACGATCGCGTTGTGACGCATCGCCTTCATGTGATCGTGCGTGATCACGTGATAGTTGCCGGTCGCGGTCACGAAGATGTCGGCCTTGTCGGCCGCGTATTCCATCGTCACGACGCGGTAGCCTTCCATCGCCGCCTGCAGCGCGCAGATCGGATCGATTTCGGTAACCCACACGGTCGCGCCAAGGCCGCGCAGCGACTGCGCGCAGCCCTTGCCCACGTCGCCGTAGCCGGCGACGACCGCGACCTTGCCCGCGATCATCACGTCGGTCGCACGCTTGATGCCGTCGACGAGCGACTCGCGGCAGCCGTACAGGTTGTCGAACTTCGACTTCGTGACCGAATCGTTCACGTTGAACGCCGGGAACGGCAGGCGGCCGTCCTTTTCCATCTGGTACAGGCGGTGCACGCCGGTCGTCGTTTCTTCGGTCACGCCCTTGATGTGCGCGAGGCGCTTCGAGTACCAGTTCGCGTCGATGTCGAGGTGGCGCGCGATCGACTTGTACAGCGCGACTTCTTCCTCGTTGGTCGGCTTCGCGATCACCGAGCGATCCTTCTCGGCCTTCGCGCCGAGGATCAGCAGCAGCGTCGCATCGCCGCCGTCGTCGAGGATCATGTTCGCGAATTCGCCGTTCGGCCATTCGAAGATACGGTGCGAGAACTCCCAGTATTCGTCGAGCGATTCGCCCTTGAACGCGAACACCGGCGTGCCGGCCTCGACGATCGCGGCGGCCGCGTGGTCCTGCGTCGAGAAGATGTTGCACGATGCCCAGCGCACGTCGGCGCCGAGCGCCTTCAGCGTCTCGATCAGCACGCCGGTCTGGATCGTCATGTGCAGCGAACCGGCGATGCGCGCGCCCTTCAGCGGCTGCTGCGCCTTGTATTCGTCGCGGATCTGCACGAGGCCCGGCATTTCGGTCTCGGCAATGTTCAGCTCCTTGCGGCCCCAGCCGGCAAGTGCCATGTCGGCGACGACGTAATCCTGGGAAGCTTTCGAATCGATAACGGCGCTCATCACGCCCTCCTTTCTAAAAAAGTTCTAGAAATTGATGACGTGAGCGCCGTTCAGGAGGCGGGCCGGCGCGAATGTCGCCGCACGGCTGCCTGGTGAAGCCTTCCGAGCCTGGCGGACGCAGAAGGTCCGTCGCAACGCTCCTCGGAAAACGGCTGCGATTGTAGCAAATCGCGACGGAAATTTCTTGCGTCGGCCGCGTCGATCGCCGTCGCGACGGGCGCGCAGAGCGAAGCGCGCCCCTTTATCGAGATGCGCGCGGGCGCTCTGGGTCGCGATGCTCGCACGCGCGATCGGCTGGCCGATCGATCGGGAGACTCGTGCTGCCGACGCGGTCGCACCGATTCTCGACGCGCGCAATCTCACCATGCTGCGGTTGAGCAGGCCGCGTCCGATCGAGGAACGGCCGGGCAAACGGCGCGATGCGCCGCCGGCCGCGCGCGCTTCAGCTTTCCGCGCCGACCCACGCCTGCTCGCGCAGCCGCGCGCGCAATCGCGCGACCGCCTGGCTATGCAGCTGGCACACGCGCGATTCGCTGACCTCGAGCACGGCGCCGATCTCGCGCAGATTCAGTCCGCGCTCGTAGTAGAGCGACATCAGCAGCTTCTCGCGCTCGGGCAGCCGCTCGATCGCCTCGACGAGCGCGCCGCGCAGATGCTCGTCGAGCAGCGCCGACAACGGATCGGCGTGATCGACGCGATAGCGGTCGAGGAACGGCTCGTCGTCGGCCGCACGGTCGAAATCCTCGTAGTAGATGAGCTGGCTGCCGTGCAGGTCCTGCAGCATCGCCTGGTATTCGTCGAGCGGCATGTTCAGGTGCTGCGCGATCTCGGCCTCGCTCGCGGCGCGGCCGAGCCGCTGCTCGACCTGGTGCACCGCGAGTTCGACCTCGCGCGAGGTCTTGCGCAGGCTGCGCGGCAGCCAGTCGTTGCTGCGCAGCTCGTCGAGCATCGCGCCGCGGATCCGCTGCGTCGCGTAGGTCTCGAACTGCGCGCCCTGATCTTCCTTGTAGCGGCCGGCCGCATCCATCAGCCCGATCATGCCGGCCTGGATCAGGTCGTCGAGATCGACGCTCGCCGGCATCTTCGCGACGAGCTGCAGCCCGAGACGACGCACGAGCGGCGCGTACTGCGCGAGCACGTCGGCCTGCGAGATCTTTCCCTGAGCGTTGTACATCATGGCTCTCTCCTTCCGGTGGCGCTCATGCGGCGTGCGCCGCGCCCGTCCGGTACGACGGCTGCCCGCCCGCGCGCAGCTCGCGCGCGGAACCTGTGCCCGCACGCGGGCGCATCGGCCAGTACAGCAGGTCGGCCGCGATCTTTCGGTAGTCGCGCGCCGCGGGCGACGACGGAAACGCGTCGACCGCGGAGCGCGTCAGTGCACGCGCGTGCTCGACGAGCGGATCGGCGCTCACGCAGCCGGCATCGGCGATCGACACGGTCAGATAGCGGCTCGCGACGCCCGCGAGATTGTCGAACGCGGTCTTCGCATCGGCATGGCTGCCGACGTGGTTCACGAGCACGCGGAACTGCGCGGTCGCGTGCGCGAAATGCAGCCGCTTCATGCACGCGTACGCTTCGGTGATCGCGTGCGCGGCCACGCGCGTGACGATCAGCACGTCGTGCGCTTCACGCGCGAGCGTCGACAGCGTGCCGTCGGCGCCGCGCTGCGCGTCGATCAGCACGATGTCGGCCGGGCCGTCGACGAAGTCGCTCAGCTGCGCATCGCCGTAGCCCGCTCGCGCGGCCTGCGCGCTCGCGCACAGCCAGAAACCGGCGGCGACGCGCGTGCGCTCGCCGTCGCGCAGCCATGCGCCGGCGAGCGTCGCGGCGGCCGAATGCACGTCCGCGCGCTCGTCGACGACGAGCACGTCCTTGCCGAGCGCCGCGAGCGCGGCAGCGACGTTCACGACGGTCGACGTGCAGCCGACGCCGGTCGGCCCGCCCGTCACCGCGACGATGCGCGAACCGCGCCCGGCCAGCAGGCGCCGCAGTCCTTCGGCCTGGTCGATCGTTCGTTTATCCAAATCGCACCTCGTGCAGATCGGCGGCCGCGCGGGCGGTCAGCGCGGACAGCAGCAGCGGCATGTCGTCGTCCTGCGGGACGAACGGCGAGCCGTCGCGCGGCACGCAGAACGCGCTCTTCAGCAGGAAGCGCGTGGTCGCGACGTACAGGTTTTCCGGCACCTTCTGGCCGGTCGACACGTAGTGCACGGGCAGCTTGTAGCGGATCACGGTGTCGAGCGCGCCGCCGAGATGCGTCGCCTCGTCGAGCTTCGTCAGGATGCAGCCGGCCAGGTCAGGCCCGGCCAGGTCAGGCCCGGCCAGGTCCGGCCCCGCGAGATCGGCGCGGTCGCCCGCGCTGCGATAGGCCTGCACGACTTCGTTGAGCGTGTCGCCGTGGCTCGTCGCGTTGAGCAGCAGCAGCCGCTGCACCGGCGTGCTCGCGCCGTGCAGCATCGCGATCTGGTCCGACACCGCGCGGTCGCGCTGGCTCATCCCGATCGTGTCGATCAGCACGATGTGCTTGTTGCGCAGCTCGGACAGCGCGAGCGACAGATCGCCGGCGTCCTTCACGGCGTGGACCGGCACGCCGAGGATCTTGCCGAAGATGCGCAGCTGCTCGTGGCCGCCGATCCGGTAGCTGTCGGTCGTCAGCAGCGCGACCTTGCTCGCGCCGAAGCGCATCACGCAGCGTGCGGCGAGCTTCGCGGTCGTGGTCGTCTTGCCGACGCCGGTCGGCCCCATCAGCGCGAACACGCCGCCGCGCTCCATCAGTGCGTCCTCGCTGCCGAGCACCGGCAGGTTCGCGGCGAGCACCGACTGCGCCCATTCGAGCGCGGCGTCGAACGTCTGCGCACCGTCGCCGGCCGGTAGACGATCGACGAGCATCCGCACGAGCTGCGCGGAAAAACCGGCGGCGAACAGATGCTTCGACAGTGCGCCGTGCACCGGGCTGCGGCGTTGACGGTCGTGCCACATCAGGTTGTCGAACTGCGCTTCCATCATCCCGCGCAGCGCGCCGAGCTCGTGCATCACCGTGTCGTTGACGATGCGCTCGACGCCGGACTTCACCGCGTCGGCGACGGCAGCCGCCGTAT
>NZ_KV786870.1:0-151 GCF_001806955.1 Burkholderia sp. HMSC10F09 | reverse complement strand
GCCGCCGTATCGGCGGACAGCCGCGCGCGGTCGGCCGCTTTCGCGGCAGCCGCGTCGGTCGTGCGCGCGGCGGCCGGCGCGCGCCGTTCCGCCTCGCGTGCGACATCGCGCATCCAGTCGGGCGACGCCGCGGGCGCTGCGTCCTGCGGCG
>NZ_KV786869.1:374-1001 GCF_001806955.1 Burkholderia sp. HMSC10F09 | reverse complement strand
CGACTGTCTTCGGCATCTCGACCGTAGACGGCTCATCGGCATGTAGGCCAGCGCATCCCGCGAGAAGCACCAGCGACACCGCCACCACACCACTAAATCGATTCGTTTTCATTCGCATTCCAAATCATTACCCCTGAAGCTAACAAGAAACGTCGAAACATATCATGCCTACTGCAAGCTTTAATATCCGTTTTCAAAACGCCTTTAGAGCAACTGCTTTCCGGCATCGATACCGCACGCTTACGTTCATTTCTTCGATCCCCGGTAACGATACAAGCGATTCCATTCCTCATCGAGCGTACCCTGTACGACGTATGGATCGCTAGCCGCCGGTGGGCCTGCATTGCGTGCAAGATCGCGCGCGTTCGGGTTACCGACTACGAGCTTGACGCGATCACCAGGCAAGAAAATCGCCCATACCCCCGACGTCTGACCGGTGATATATGGCTCAAGTCGAACATTGTCGGCCTTATACCAATAACCCGGAGTTTTGCCGTCCATCTTCTTGTCGACCTTCCATCGCACCGTCAACGTCAGCTCAGGCTGCCATTCTCTGGGGTAGCGCGTACAGCATTTGCCTCCGGAATGCCCGGGATTACCGTCCTCATCCATCGGCCACATGTTCCC
>NZ_KV786869.1:0-354 GCF_001806955.1 Burkholderia sp. HMSC10F09 | reverse complement strand
CGAGAATGTGTGGATGTACCACGGCGTATAGTTCATCGAACGCGAGTCACCACTACTCAGTTCGACTGTCTTCGGCGTCTCGACCGTAGGCAACTCATCGGCATGCAGGCCAGCACATCCCGCGAGAAGCACCAGCAACACCGCCACACCAATAAATCGATTCGTTTTCATTCATCAACCTTGTATATATTTTCCAAACCGTCATCGAGCAGGAATAACTGCTTCTTTCGCGGGAACGGCATTGTGGATTGATCGCAATGTCGCTTGTGTACCGTTTAAGTGTCCACGCTCTCTCCAACGTTCGATCCACGTTCATTATTTAATCCTCCGCATCACGCCCTTCGGATACTCATA
>NZ_KV786868.1:0-1716 GCF_001806955.1 Burkholderia sp. HMSC10F09 | reverse complement strand
CCGGCTCGTTCGCGGCCGCGTCGTGCTCGCGCGACGCGACGACGGGCGGCGTCGGCGCCGCGGCGGGCATCCGCATCGTGTGCGCGCCGTCGGCGCCGGTCAGCGCTGCCGCGAATGCGTCGATCTCGGCGGGCGACACGGGCGCCGCATGCGGATCGCCGACGCGCACGAGCAGATCGACGCCGGCCAGCAGCACGTCGACGTGCGCGGCGCTCAGCGTGATCGTGCCGGCCTGCGCGGCGACGAAGCACTCTTCCATCCGTCCCGCGATGTCGACGCCGAGCGGCACGCCGACGATACGCGCGGCGCCCTTCAGCGAATGCGCGGCGCGCATGCAGGCCTCGAGCGCGGCCGCGTCCGGCTCGCCGGCCTCGAGCGCGAGCAGGCGTTCGGACAGCGCCTGCGTCTGCGTGCGCGTTTCCTCGCGATAGAGTTCGAGCAGCGACAGGTGGCTCAGATCGTCGTCGTTGCTCATCGCATGCTCCGCGTGACGGCGTCGAACAGCCGATCGTCGTCGAGCAGGCCGACGGACTTGCCGCGCCACGACAGCACGCCGCGCGACAGGCCCGCGCTCGCGCGGCCGACCGTCGCCGGCACGGGCACCCAGTCCGATGCGCCGAAGCGCAGCACGCCTTCGACTTCGTCGACCGGGAAGACGACCGGCTCGCCGTGATGCGCGGCGACGAGCAGCCGCGTAAAGCGACCATCGGTGCGGCCATCGGCGCGGCCATCGGTACGACTGTCGCCGCGGCCGCGTTCGGCGCCGCCGGCATCGAGGCCGAGCAGCGCGCCGATCGAGATCGCGATGCGCAGCGTGCCGCGAATGTTCACGACGCCGCGCACGGCCGGATGACGGCGGTGCGGCAGCGAATGGATCGGCCGCGTGCCCGCGATCTCGCGCAGCACGCGAATCGGCAGCGCGAGCCATTCGTCGGCGACGCGAAACGCGAGCGCCGCGTCGCGCGTGTCCGCGCCGTCGCGCGGCGGATGCGCGACATCGGACGCGCGCATGCGCTGCGCGGCTTCGGCCATCTCCGCGCGGCCGAGCGGACGCTCGAGCAGTTTCGCCGCGTGATACGCGTAGACCGGACAGTTCAGGCAGCGCAGGCAGTCGGCGAGCCGCTCGCACGAGCGATCGCCGAGCGTGCCGATCCGGTTCCAGCAATCGTCGACGTCGATCGTCGTGTCGTCAGTGGCAGCGGCGTCGCGGTTCATGGTTTCCCCTGGTCATCGGGTATCGGTCTCCGAACCCGTATTCGTTTCAGCCGGCCGAGCGCCGCGCGCGCTCGAGCAGCCATTGCGCGCCGGCGCGGTCGCCGCCCGCGTCGAGCAGCGTCGCGAGATGCGTCAGCGCCTCGTGATGCGTCGGCCGCAGATACAGCGCCTTCCGGTAGAAGTCGCTCGCGTCGGCCGCGCGGCCGCGCGCGTCGGCGATCAGCCCGAGCAGGTAGAACGCGTCCGCATGCGGGCCGACGCGCGCGGAAAACTGCGCGAGCACGCGCTCGGCCTCCTCGAACGCGCCCGCATTCGCGAGCGCCTGCGCATCCTCGAGCGTCGGCGTGTGCGCGTCGTCGGCCGGCGTGTCGGTGACGGGCATCGCCGCAACCGGCCGCGCCGGCGCAGCCAGGTCCGCCGCATGCGGGCGGGCGACGGCCGGCCCGTCCGCCATCGCCGTGTCGACATCGACCGCGTGCATGGCCGCCAAGCCGCCGATCG
>NZ_KV786867.1:14587-32698 GCF_001806955.1 Burkholderia sp. HMSC10F09 | reverse complement strand
CGCCGCGGCGTACGGCGCGCCAGTGCGCGAGCACGCGCGCGCGGCGCGACGTCGGCAGCGCGAGCAGCAGGTGCGCGAGGCCCGGATAGACGCGCGTGCCGACGAGCGTCCACCACCACCAGGCGATCTCGCGCCGCAGCGGCGGCAGATGCTCGCGCAGCGTCAGCTGCAGGTTGTATGCGCCGTTCGCGATCGCGTTCAGCGATGCCGCGTCGCGCCGGTCGTCGTCGAAGCGCTCGGCCGGATAGTGATCGACCGCGATCGCCGGGTCGTACATCAGCTTCCAGCCGGCGCGCTGCACTTCCATGCTGAACGCGGTGTCGTTATGCGTCTGCGCGCCCGCGCCGCGCAGACGCGTGTCGAAGCGCAGGCGGGCTATCGCCGCGCGCCGATAGCTCATGTTCGCGCCCTTCAGCGTGTCGACTTCGCGCGCGCCGCCGACGCCGAGGTGGTGGTTGCCGATGATCTTGCCGGACAGCGTGAGCCGGCCGACGCATTCGCGCGACTCGTCGAGCACGCGGCCCTTCTCGTGCACCCAGTCGCGTCCGCCGACCGCGCCGACACGCGGATCGGCCGCGAACGCGGCCTCGATCCGCGCGAGCCAATCGGCGCGCGGCGCCGCATCGTCGTCGGTGATCGCAACGATGTCGCCGCTTGCCGTGTCGAGGCCCTTGTTCAACGCGGCGACCTGCCCCGGCACGTCGACCGGCACGATCCGCAGCGGCAGCCCGCTGCCGACCGCCGGATCGGCGAGCCGTTCGTGCGTGGCGTCGTCCTCCGGACGCGCGACGACGATCACCTCGTCGGGCAGCCGCTGCTGACGCTGCAGCGCCAGCAGGCAGCGCGCGAGGTCGGCCGGGCGCCGGTAGGTCGGAACGAGCACGGAAATTTTCATGGTCGGTTCTCCCGTCGGCCGGGCGGCCGCATCGCGCGACGGCCCGGTGTCGTGCAGCGCGTTCATGCGCTCAGGTATTCGTGGACGGCCGCATAGCCGCGGCCGTAGCCGCGCGTCTTCGGCGCCACGCCGTTGAAGATCCCGCCTTCGAGATCGACGCCCGCGGTGCGCAGCCGCTTGATCGCGTCCGCGATCTCGCCCGCCGTGTGCATGCCCGAGCGCAGCACGAGGAACGTCGAGCCTGCCATGCGGCCGATGATCGTCGCGTCGGTCACCGCGAGCACCGGCGGCGAATCGATCAGCACGACGTCGTAGCGCTTGCCGAGCCCTTCGAGGTATTGCGGCAGCCGTGCCGACATCAGCAACTCCGACGGATTCGGCGGACGCGTGCCGGCCGCGATGAACGACAGCCCCTGCACCGGCGTTTCGCGCACCGCCTCCTCGAGCGCCGACTGGCCGCTCAGCAGTTCGGACAGGCCCGGCTGCGCGGTCAGCCCGAAGTAGCGGTCGAGCACGCCGCGGCGCATGTCGGCGTCGATCAGCAGCACGCGCTTGCCCGAATGCGCGAGCAGCACCGCGAGGTTCACGGTCAGGAAGCTCTTGCCGATGCCGGGCGTCGGCCCGGTCAGCACGATCACGCGGTTCTTCGCGTCCATCATCGCGAACTGCATCGCGGTACGCAGGCTGCGCAGGCTTTCGACGCTGAGATCCTTCGGACGCAGGCTCGCGAGGATCGGCCGCGTGCGGCCGCCGCTCTTCTCGGCCGCCGCGTCGAGCTTCGCCTGCTCGGCGCTCTGCGGCACGAGCCCGTAGAGCGGCAGGTTGAACGCGCGCTCGACGCGGTCCGGATCCTCGATGCCCTGGAACAGGTTGCGGCGCAGGAACACGACGCCCGTGCCGAGGATCAGCCCGAGGAACACCGCGGCCGACAGGATCAGCACCTTCTTCGGCTTGACCGGCGCGCCCGGACGCAGCGCCGAGTCGATCAGATGGATGTTGCCGCCCGTGCCGGCCTTCTGCACCGACAGCTCCTGCACGCGGTTCAGCAGCAGCACGTAGATGTCTTCGGCGACCTTCGCGTCGCGCTGCAGCTGCACGGCCTTCACTTCGGTGGCCGGCAGGCTGCGGAAGCGGTTGCTGAATTTCTCCTTCTCGCCCTGCAGTTCCGCGAGCTGCTGCTTCGCGGCGATCACGAGCGGATGCGAATCGGTGAAGCGCTGCGCGAGCGACGCGAGCTGCAGCCGCTGCGCGGCGATCTGCTGTTCGTACTGCACGCTGCCTTCGAGATAGACCTTCGCCTCGTCGCTCGCGTTGATCGAGCCCGACGTGCGCTGGTACTGCGTCAGCGCGGCTTCCGCGCGTTCGAGATCGGCCTTCAGGCGCGGTTCCTCGCCCTTCAGGAAGTCGAGCATCTTGGTCGCCTCGGCCTGCTTCGCGATCACATGCTGGTGCAGATACGACTGCGCGAGCGCGTTGGCGATCGCGGCCGTCTGCTCCGGATCCTTGCCTTCGAGAGAGATCTGCACGACGCCCGTCTGCTTGCCCTGCTCGGACACCTGGATGCCCGACTGGAAGCCGGTGATCGCGTCGAGATCGTTGTAGCGCGTAACCGTAAACTGCGTGCCGGGGCGCGCGACGAGCTTCTGCACGAGCAGCGTGACGCCGCCGCCCTGCGCCGACTCGCCGACGCGGCCGGTCAGCAGCCGCATGCCGTTCTCGTCGGTCAGCACGTAGTTGCCGTTCGGCCCGGCCGTCAGCGTCAGCTTCTTGCCCTCGAGCGCGGGCACGACGTTGATCGAGTCGATGTCGGCGATCTCGCCGCCCCACGCGTACGATTTCAGGCCGAGCCACGGACGCGCCGGTTCGCCGGGCGTCGCAAGCCGCGCCGTGAGGCTGCCGAGCAGCGGGATCGTCTTCGGCACGACCGAGAAGTTCAGCTTGAACTGCTCGACGACCGGCGCGACCACGCCGCGGCTCTTGATGATCTCGATCTCCGCGTCGGTCGGCGCCTGCTGCGGGCCGCTGTTGATCATCGCGCCGGTCTGCGTCTGCGTGAGCGCCTGCGTCGTGTTGTCGTTGCCTTCGACGCGCACGTGCACGTCCGCCTGATACACCGGCTTCGCGACGTAGCAGTAGAGGCCGGCGAGCGCGACGACCGCCACCGCGATGCCGAGCAGCAGCCAGATGTCGTCGAGGATCACCTGCAGCAGCTGGCCGAGGACGACGTCCTCTTCGTCGGTCTTCGCGGTCGGATCCGCGTAGGAGTGTTTCACTTGCGTGTTCACCATTCGTTCCCGCTTGAGTGGTGCCGGGGCGCAGACGCCGCCCCGGCGGATGGCCGCCCTGTGCGGCGTCAGCGCGTGATCTGCCGCATGTAGAAGATCGTCTGGATCGTCGGCAGCACCTGCTGCAGCACGCGGTTGAACTGCACCGAGCCCGCGGTGCTCACGTACACGACGTCGAGCGGCTGCAGCGGGAAGCGGCTCGACAGCATCAGCGCGTCGGGCTGCGTCATGTCGAGACGGAACACTTCGGGCTTCGTCGGGTTGTCGCGCATCCCGCGCATCACGTAGATCTTGCGCGGGTTCGCGTCGGTGTCGAGAATCCCGCCGCCGGCCGTCAGCGCATCGGCGATCGTCAGGCGGCCCTTGAGCATCGGCACCGTGACCGGCGTCTTCACCTCGCCCATGATGAACACGCGGCTGTCGCTGCGGTCCGGCACGTTGATGATGTCGCCCGGCTGCAGCATCACGTTCTGCCGCACTTCGCCGCGGTCGAGCACGCCGTTCGCGTCGAGCGTGTACAGCTTGCCGTCGCGCGTGAGGCGCACGCGCTGCAGGTCGGCCTCGGCCGTCGAGCCGCCCGAGCGCGAGATCGCGTCGACGAGCGTCAGCGGCACGTCGCTGACCGCGAGCGGGCCCGGCTGCTTCACCTCGCCCGTCACCTGCACCTTCTGGCTGCGGAACGACAGCACGCGCACGTCGATCTGCGGATTCTTCACGTAGCGCGCGAGGCGCGAGGTCAGTTCGTCGCGGATCTGCCCGACCGTCTTGCCGGCCGCGCGGATGCGCCCGACGAACGGGAAATAGATCGTGCCGTCCGCGGCGACGGTCTGTCCGTACGGATCTGCCTGGCCCGGCAGCGCGCTCGTATACGGCTGCTGCAGCGCGCCCGCGACGGTCTGCGTCGTATTGCCGCCGCTCGAGAACGACTGGCCCTGCGGCGTCGTCAGCTCCGGGTGATCCCACACGGTGACGCCGAGGATGTCCTGCGGGCCGACGTGATACACGTACTGCGACGGATCCGTATAGCGGCCCGGCGGCAGCGGATGCTCGACCTGCTGCTTCTGCAGCTGGTCCATCACGAGCTTGGCGTCGATGTAATGAACCGGATAGGTTTCGGGCTGGCCCTGCCGGCCGTCGTCCTTCAGGTTCGACGAGTCGAGGTAGTTGCCGGGGGCGGTCGCGCACGCGGACAGGAAAGTCGTCAGCGCGACGGCAAGCGCCACCGGGCGCATCGAGCGTTTCAGCATAGTTTTTGCAGCCATCCTTGAACCAGACGTTCGATCAATGAGTAGCTCTCGCGATAGTCGGCCTCGGGGCCGCCATGCGGATCGGCGATCTCGGCGTCTTCCCACTTGCCGAGCAGATGAACCTTGCCGCGCGCGAACGGATCGATCGCTTCCACGGCCGCGATCTGCGCACGCTCGCTGACGAGGATCAGGTCCGCGTCGCGCACGATCCGGCGCGACAGCCGCCGCGACCGGTGCGTCGTCGCATCGACGCCGCGCTCGGCGAGCAGCCGCCGCATCACCGGATCGATGCCGTCGCCGTCGTTCGCGCGAACGCCGGCCGAATGAAACGTCGCACGCGGCCCGCCGCGCGATGCGGCGTGCGACTTGAACAGCATTTCCGCCGCGGGGCTGCGGCAGACGTTCGCGTGACAGACGATCAGGATGTTCCGGAACATGGCGTGTCGTGACGAGTAGCGGGAAACGGCGCGTGCACCGGTCACGCGCTGGCGCGGGCGGCGCCCGGCGCGCGCGCGGCGACGGCCTGCCGCGAGCCCGGACGGCCGATCGGGTGATACTCGATGCCGTGCTCGCTCATCGTGTCGGGCTCGTAGAGGTTGCGGCCGTCGAAGATCACGGGCGCTTTCCACAGCCGGCCGAGCGCGGCGAAATCGGGGCTCTTGAACGCCTTCCATTCGGTGACGATCACGAGCGCATCGGCATCGCGCGCGGCCTGCGCCTCGTCGTCGACGAAGCTGAGCCGTTCGAGCCACTCCGGACGATCGGCGAGATCGAGCGCGAGCACGCGGCGCGCCTCGCGCTGCGCGACGGGGTCGTACGCGGCGACGCGTGCGCCGCGCGACAGCAGCTCGGCGATCAGTTCGCGGCTCGGCGCCTCGCGCATGTCGTCGGTGTTCGGCTTGAACGCGAGCCCCCAGAGGCCGAACGTGCGGCCCGTCAGATCCTCGCCGAAGCGCGCGACGATCTTCTCGGCAAGCACGCGCTTTTGCGCGGCGTTCACCGACGACACGGCCTTCAGGATCTGCAGCGTATGCCCGTGTTCATCGGCCGTGCGGATCAGCGCCTCGACGTCCTTCGGGAAGCACGAGCCGCCGTAGCCGCAGCCGGCATAGAGGAAGTGATAGCCGATGCGCGGATCGGAGCCGATCCCGCGCCGCACCGATTCGATGTCGGCGCCGAAACGGTCGGCGAGGTTCGCGAGCTCGTTCATGAACGAGATGCGCGTCGCGAGCATCGCGTTGGCCGCGTACTTCGTGAATTCGGCGGAACGCACGTCCATGTACAGCGTGCGTTCGTGATTGCGGTTGAACGGCGCGTACAGCTTCTTCATCAGCTCGCGGGCGCGCTCGCCCGGCACGTCGTCGTCGCAGCCGATCACGATGCGGTCGGGCCGCGTGAAGTCGTCGACCGCCGCCCCTTCCTTCAGAAACTCCGGGTTCGACACGACCGAGAACATCGAATCGTCGCCGCGCTTCGCGAGCTCTTCCGCGACCGCCGCGCGCACGCGCTCCGCGGTGCCGACCGGCACCGTCGACTTGTCGACGATCACCTTGAAGCCCTTCATGTAGCGGCCGATGTTGCGCGCGGCCGCGAGCACGTACTGCAGGTCGGCCGAGCCGTCCTCGTCGGGCGGCGTGCCGACCGCGATGAACTGCACGTCGCCGTGCGCGACGGCCGCCTCGACGTCGGTCGAAAAACGCAGGCGGCCGGCCGCGCGGTTGCGCGCGATCACTTCCTTCAGGCCCGGCTCGTGGATCGGCACGCCGCCGTCGTTCAGCACGTCGATCTTCGCCTGGTCGACGTCGAGACAGAACACGTCGTGGCCGATGTCGGCGAGACAGGCGCCCGTGACCAGACCTACGTAACCGCTGCCGATGATAGTGAGATTCATGATGTGTCGGACCTCTTGACCAATGATTCGAAATTCGTGAAGCCGCGCATGCGGCGCCGCGTCAGTACGCGTTGCTGCCCGTGAAGCCTTTCCACAGCGTCAGCGCGACGATCTTGATGTCGAGCCAGAACGACCAGTTCTGCATGTAGTACAGATCGAGCTTCACGCGCCCCATCATCTTCTCGATCTGGTCGGTCTCGCCGCGATAGCCGTTGATCTGCGCCCAGCCGGTGATGCCGGGCTTGATCCGGTAGCGGAACATGTAGCCCTTGACCAGATCCTTGTAGATGTCGTCGTGCGCGAGCGCATGCGGACGCGGACCGACGACCGACATTTCGCCCTTCAGCACGTTGATGAACTGCGGCAGTTCGTCGAGGCTCGTGCGGCGCAGGAACCGGCCGACGGGCGTCACGCGCGAGTCGTTCTTCGTTGCCTGCGTCACCGTGCCCGCCGCTTCCTGATGCACCTTCATCGAGCGGAACTTGTAAATCTCGAACTCGTGTCCGTCGATGCCCTTGCGCTTCTGCCGGAAGAACACGGGCCCCGGCGAGGTCGCCTTGATCAGGCACGCGATCACGAGCATCAGCGGCGCGAGCATCACGAGCGCGGCAAGCGCGAACATCCGGTCGAACACGAACTTCGGCAGGATCCGCACGTCGGTGATCGGCGACGCCGCGAGGTTGATGGCCGGCACGCCGAGCACCTCGACCACTTCCTGGTTGAAGAACGACAGACTGCGCACGTCCGGAATGAAGCGGATGTTGACGAAGTCGTGACGAAACACCGTGACGATCTGATGAATCCGCCGCTCTTCCGAAATCGGCAACGTCAGCCACAGCTCGCGGATCGCGCGGCTGCGCACGAGCCAGACCAGCGATTCGAACTGCCGCTCGATACGCACGTCGTCGAGCGCGACGTCGCCGGGCGCCGCGTCCTCGTCGTACACGCACACCGGGTTGAAGCCCGCCTCCGGACGCGCACGCATCTGCGCGATCAGCCGCCGCGCAGCCGGCGTGCCGCCGACGATCGCGACCGCCTTCAGGTTGAAGCCGCCGCGACGCAGCCGCCGCAGCACCGCATGCACGCACGCCTTCGAGCCGGCGAGCAGCGTGACCGTCGCGATCGCCCAGTAGCCGAGCCACAGCCGCGACAGTTCGCCCGACTGATGAAAGCTGAAACTCATCAGGATGCCGGCAAGCTCGACGACGAGCCATGCGAACGCGACGCGGCCCATCAGCCCGACGAGCCGCTTGCCGCGCCAGGACTGATAGATGCCGAATGCAGGAAAGCACACGACGACGAGCAGGCAGTCGAACAGCACCATCGTGCGCTGCAGGTCGCTGAACCACACGTTGCCGCGATGCAGCGCGGCGGCGATCAGCGCTCCCGCCACGACCATCGCGATATCGATGACTCTCGCCAGCACGCTCAACATGTTCGCTTCCTCTTTGAACAGTCGTTTGCCGAACAGCTCCTCGTGCAGCCCGTGCCGCACCTTCGATTCAAACGTTGCATGTCGCTATTGAACCGACAAGAAAATTCCTCCCGCAAGCGCACAAGTATTTCGAAAAATAATCGGCAATTCTTGCCGCGCGGTTCGCGAATTAAATCGGCATGTTTTCCCGCTTATTTCCACCGACGCGCATATTTCGGAAGCATTTCGTCGGCCTGAACCCGTTGTCGGGTCTATCTCGGCGGCCGGTGCGCCGAATTATTTTTTATTTTTTTATCGTGCTGCCCGCGAGGCGCGGAAAATTTTCCCGTGGCAATGAAACGGCAATGATAGACAAAGGCGTTCGATTTTATTGTCGATTTACTTCGTGCTACAACGAAAGGCACTGACTTCAATCGAGGAGAGTGCCATCATGAATGCCCCGACCGTGACGGCCGACACGCACGACGTCGCCGCTGCCGCCCCTGCCGTCGGCACGCGCGTCGCCGTGCAGCCGGTGATCCTTGCCGGCGGTTCCGGCACGCGCCTGTGGCCGATGTCGCGCGAACACTATCCGAAGCAGCTGATCGGCCTGCTCGGCGACCATTCGCTGCTGCAGTCCACCGCGCTGCGTCTCGACGGCCTGACGGCCGGCCATCCGCTGAACGACGACGTGCTGATCGTCTGCGGCGAAGATCATCGCTTCACGACCGCCGAACAGTTGCGTCTGACCGGCAAGCGCGCATCGATCGTGCTCGAGCCGATCGGCCGCGACACCGCGCCCGCGCTGACGCTGGCCGCGCTGAAGATCGTCGCGAGCGGCGACGATGCAGTCATGACCGTGATGCCGGCCGACCATGCGGTCGCCGATCTGCCGCGCTTTCACGCGGCCGTCGCGGCCGGCGTGCACTGCGCGGCGCAAGGCCGCATCGCGACGATGGGCATCGTGCCCGATCGCGCGGAGACGGGCTACGGCTACATCCGCGTCGGCGCGCCGCTCGGCGACGCCGGCACCGGCAGCCTCGACGTGCGCCGCCTCGACCGCTTCGTCGAGAAGCCGCATCTCGAACTCGCGCAGCAGTACGTCGCGTCCGGCGAATACTGGTGGAACAGCGGGATCTTCATCGTGCGCGCGTCGGTCTGGCTGAACGCGATCCGCGAACTCGAGCCCGCGATCTATGCGGCCTGCGAGCAGGCGATCGCGCAGGGTCGCGACGACGGCGACTTCTTCCGCGTCGATCGCGACGCGTTCGCCGCGTCGCCGTCGAACTCGATCGACTACGCCGTGATGGAGCCGCTCGCGAACCGGCCGTCGCTCTGCGAAAGCGTCGTCGTGCCGCTCGATGCGGGCTGGTCCGACGTCGGGTCGTGGGACGCGATCTGGCAGATCCTGCCGAAGGACGATGCGGACAACGTCGGCCGCGGCCACGTGCTGTTCGAGAATGCCGACTCGACGTTCGCGCATGCGGAAAGCCGGCTCGTCGCGTGCGTCGGCACGCATAATCTCGTCGTCGTCGAAACGCCGGACGCCGTGCTCGTCGCCGACAAGTCGCGCGTGCAGGACGTGAAGAAAATCGTCGGGCGCATCAAGGCCGAACACGGCGCGGAAGCGACCGACCACCGCAAGGTGCATCGTCCGTGGGGCCATTACGATTCGGTTGACATGGGCGAGCGCTTCCAGGTGAAGCGCATCGTCGTGAAGCCCGGCGCGCGGCTGTCGCTGCAGATGCATCATCATCGCGCCGAGCACTGGATCGTCGTGCGCGGCACCGCGCGCATCACGCGCGGCGACGAGACCTTCCTGCTGTCGGAGAACGAATCGACCTATATCCCGCTCGGCGTCTCGCATCGCCTCGAGAATCCCGGCAAGATGCCGCTCGAGCTGATCGAGGTGCAGTCGGGCGCGTATCTCGGCGAAGACGACATCGTGCGCTTCGACGATACGTACGGCCGTCAGTAACGCGAAAAAAAACGGGGCGCCGCATCGCGGCACCCCGGCATCGAACGGCTGGTCGTCGAACGCACGCGGGCAAGGCCCGCGCGTGTCGCGTACGCGCCGTTCAACCGACGCGATACGCGTATTCGTGGCGATCGCCCTGCCCCGGATCGTTGCGGCTCTCCGCCAGCGCGCCCGAAGAACGACGCTCGGCGATGAAGCGCTTGATGTCCGACTCCGCACGCGCGAGCGCGGACAGCCCGGCGATCACTTCGCTTTGCGGCGCACGCAGCGGCGTGTCGCTTGCACCGTGTCGGTCGACCCACTGACGCGCCCAGTCGAGCGCATACTGCTCGGCTTCCTCCGGATCGGTGAAGCGCGGGCCGATCAGCCCCGAGCGTTCGACGCGCCGGTCGTCCTGCACGATCTCGGCCCAGGCGCGATACATCAGGTTCTGCACTGGCTGCGCGATGCCGTAGATCGTATAGCCGCGATACTCGTCGATCTGCGGCTCGGCGGAGCCGAAGCTCGCGGACGACACGCGCGCATGACGCAGCGGCGAGCCGGGCACCGCGAACGACGTGCGGCGCGGCGCCTCCTCTTCGTCGTGCGGGGCGACGTGCGACGCGCCTTCGCCGTTCCACGCGGGCGATTGCGCGACCGGCAGTTGCCACGACTCCGGGTTCTGCCAGAACACGCCGCGCAGGCGCGCGGCTTCCGGCGCCGGTTCCGCGGGGCACGCGGGCGCGGCCGGTGCGGGCGGCGGCGGCACGTAGGCGAACGTGCGGCCGCTGAACTGCGTGAGCACGTCGATCATCTGCAGCAGCGTGCCGTTCGCGAGCCATTCCTCATAGCGGCGACGACACGTAGGGCCCGACGGATAGCGTCCCGGCAATTTCGACCAGGCCTCGCCCGTGGTCAGGATCCAGAGCACCGCATTGGCGACGACGCGCGGCTCCGCGCGCGGCCGGCCCCGGCGGTTCAGCCGGATGGGTTCATCGGCGATCAGCGGTGAAAGACGAAACCACTCTTCATCGTTAAGCTCATCGAAGAACATAGTAGATCTCTCCACGCAGCCAGGCCGGGGCTGCGATCGGCGGCGCCGCTGCGACAGGTCGCGGCGGCGGCCAGGTTGCACATTATGGTTATCCGGTTGTGCATGCCGGCTCGACACCGCACAGCGACGGTGCCGCGATTCCCGGCAATGGCGCACAGATCGCGGTCTCACTCCAATGTGGGAATTTTTGTGCACGAAGCATACCACCGCTAGGGTTTGTCTCAATATGACAATGACTTAATGTTACGTACTGAAACAACCTGCCAAACATGCCGATTCCGTTTATCGATCGATTTTTTTAAGCGATGTTTATCGGCGCGGCCGCAAAGGCCCGCGGGACGGGGCTCTGCGGGATGTCGCAGCGCACGCCGCGACAGCGCTCGGCACGTGATCCGACCCTATCCGGTAACAAAATGGCTGCGCTTCCGTTGAAATCGGTAAATCCTGGATAAATACGTAACAAAACGCACGCGAATCGGTAAATCATTCGAATCGCCCGCGCGTCGATTATCCCGATGCACAATCTTTTAATTGTTTCTCTGCGAGCAATGAAAGCGACGTGACGCGGCACGCACGGTGTTTCCCTGCATGCAAGCGTGCGAGTGCGCGAGATCAGCGCAGATCGCCGACCAGCGACGTCGTCACGTCGCGATCGATCGGTTGCGCGGGCAACGTGTAGGCGGGATGGTCGCAGCCGATCGACAGCGCCGCGCCGTCCTTCAGCGCGGCACGCATCGGCGCGCTCAGTTCGAAGCGCACGAAATGCACGGCCGAGGTCTTCTGCGCGTTGTCGCGTTCGAGATCCTCGTCGGCGATCGCATACACCGGCTCGTGCCCGTCGACCTGCACGTAGACGCGATCCTCGATCCCGATCAGCCGCGCGAGCGCCGCGCGCCGTTCGGCCTCGTGCTCGTACTCGATCTGCATCGTGGCCTTCAGGTTCGTGCCGTCCGGCACGAGCGGCAGATACGCTTCGAGTTCGCCTTCGATGCCCGCTTGGTCGAAGATCTTCTCGATGTGCAGCATCTCCTGGATCTGATAGCGGATCGTCGTCTCGTCCTCGAACAGGAAGCGCAGATGGTTGCCGAGCGACACCGCACGACGACGCTTGTAGGCGACGAGCCGTGCGTGTTCGGCCTTGCGGATCTTCGCGTACGCTTCGAGCGTCAGCAGGGAATCGCGGGTCAGCGTCATCGCCATGTCCTCGTTCGTCGTCGGTCAGATGCCGTATGCGCGTCGCAGCAGCGTCAGCGGATGCGCGAGCGGCGCCGCCCGCAGCCCCTTTTCGTCGATGCCCTGCGCGATGTGATGGCCGGCCAGCGCACAGTCGGACGCGATCACGTCCGGCTGCGGTTCGGCCATCGCCGCGAACACCGGGCCGCCGATCCGCATCGCGTCCGCATGGAACGCCTTCTTCACGCCGAACGTGCCGGCGTGTCCCGAGCAGCGCTCGACCACCTTCACGCGCGTATCGGGCACGAGCGACAGCGCGTCGGCCGTCTTGCGCCCGATGTTCTGCACGCGCGCGTGGCACGGCACGTGATACGACACGGTGCCGAGCGCCTGCGTGAAATCGGTCTTCAGCAGACCGTCGCGATGCCGCGCGATCAGGTATTCGAACGGATCCCAGAACGCGTCGGCGACGGCGCGCACTGCCGCGTCGTCCGGAAACATCAGCGGCAGCTCGCTCTTGTACATCAGCACGCAGCTCGGAATCGCGCCGAGCAGCGCGTAGCCGTCGCGCGCGTAGCGTTCGAGCACCGGCACGTTCGCTGCCTTCTTCGCGGCGACGCCGGCGAGATTGCCCTGTTCGAGCATCGGCATGCCGCAGCACGCTTCGCGCGTCACGAGTTCGTACGGGATGTCGTTGTGCGCGAGGATCGCGAGCAGGTCGTGGCCGATGCCCGGTTCGTTGAAGTTCACGTAGCAGGTCGCGTAGACCGCGACCTTGCCCGGCGTGCGTTCGCCGTCGCGCACCGGCGGTGCGGACGAGCGCGCGGCCCCGCGCCGGAACGTGCGCGGCGCGAACTCGGGCAGCCAGGCGCGGCGGTCGACGCCGAGCACCGCCTCGAGCGCGTGGCGCGCGGGCGGCGTGCGGTTCACCGCGTTCACCGTCTGCGTGACGACCGGGATGCCGGCGAGATGGCCGAGCGCGTCGGTGTTCGACAGCACCTTGTCGCGCAGCGCGACCTCGCCGCGCTTGTAGCGTGCGGCCTTCGCGCGCAGCATCAGATGCGGAAAGTCGACGTTCCATGCGTGCGGCGGCACGTATGGACACTTCGTCATGTAGCAGAGATCGCACAGATAGCACTGATCGACGACGTTGCCGAACGCCTGCTTCGGCACTTCGTCGATGTCGCCGGACGGCGTGTCGTCGACGAGGTCGAACAGCGATGGAAACGCGCCGCACAGCGACACGCAGCGACGGCATCCGGCGCAGATGTCGAACACGCGCGTCATCTCCGCATCGATGGCGGCCTGGTCGTAGAACGCGTCCGACTGCCAGTCGAGCGGATGCCGCGTCGGCGCTTCGAGACTGCCTTCCTTGTGAGGCATGGGATGCTCCAGCGGCGCGCGCAGGCGCGCCAGCGCGGCCCGCGCGGGGCGGGCAGCGACGGACGAACGGTGGCGCGCGAGCGGCCGCGTCAGTCGACGAGGCCTTCCAGTGCCTTCGTGTAGCGGTTCGCGTGACTGCGCTCGGCCTTCGCGAGCGTCTCGAACCAGTTCGCGATCTCGTCGAAGCCTTCTTCGCGCGCCGTCTTCGCCATGCCCGGATACATGTCGGTGTATTCGTGCGTCTCGCCGGCGATCGCCGATTCGAGGTTCAGCCGCGACGATCCGAACGGCAGGCCGGTCGCCGGATCGCCGACGGTCTCCAGATATTCGAGGTGGCCGTGCGCGTGACCGGTCTCGCCTTCGGCGGTCGAGCGAAACAGCGCGGCGATGTCGTTCTGGCCTTCGACGTCGGCCTTCGACGCGAAATACAGATAGCGCCGGTTCGCCTGCGATTCGCCGGCAAACGCGGCCTTCAGGTTCTCTTCGGTTTTGCTGCCCTTGAGTTCAGCCATTTGCGCCTCCGTTCGAGTCGGCGCGGCCGCGTAAAAGACCGGGCCGATGAAGTATGTGGGGAGCGATGCATGCGTGCGCGGCACGTATCGTGCTCTTTAATCTAGGTGCTCGCGCGCGCTACCCCCAATAGGCTTTTTCAATCCGGCCGATAGCGCGCGGGCGGCAGGCGAAAGCGCGCCGGCTGAATCACGCGTCGGTCGCGCGCTTGAGCAGCAGCTCCCTTTCGCGTTCGTTGCGCGTCAGCTCCGCCGCGCGGCGAAACTCGGCCTTCGCTTCGTCGGCGCGGCCGAGCTTCGCGAGCAGGTCGCCGCGCACGCTCGGCAGCCAGTGATAGCGCGCGAGCGCCGGATCGTCGCGCAGCGCGTCGACGAGTTCGAGCGCGGCGGCCGGCCCGAACGCCATGCCGACCGCGACCGCGCGATTCAATTCGACGACGGGCGACGGTGCGACTTCGGCGAGCGCGTCGTACAGCGCGACGATCTGCGCCCAGTCGGTGTCGGCCGCACGGCGCGCGCGCGCGTGGCACGCGGCCAGCGCCGCCTGCAGGGCGTAAGGCCCGCGCACGCCGCCGAGCTTCGTCGCGCGCTCGAGCGCCGCGAGCCCGCGCCGGATCAAGAGCGGATCCCAGCGGCCGCGATCCTGATCGAGCAGCAGCACGGGCCTGCCCTGCGCATCGGTGCGCGCATGCATCCGCGACGCCTGCAGTTCCATCAGCGCGACGAGCCCGAGCACTTCGCTTTCGTTCGGCGCGAGCCCGGCCAGCACGCGGCCGAGCCGCAGCGCCTCGTCGCAGAGCGCCGGGCGCATCCAGTCGTCGCCGGCCGTCGCCGCATAGCCTTCGTTGAAGATCAGATAGATCACTTCGAGCACCGACGCGAGCCGCGCAGGTCGCGCGTCGGCGGCCGGCACCTCGAAGGGCACGCGCGCGGCCGCGAGCGTGCGCTTCGCCCGCACGATCCGCTGTGCGATGGTCGGCTCCGGCGTCAGGAATGCGCGCGCGATCTCGCCCGTCGTCAGGCCGCCGAGCAGCCGCAGCGTCAGCGCGACGCGCGCATCGGTCGACAGCACCGGATGGCACGCCGTGAAGATCAGTCGCAGCAGATCGTCGCCGATGTCGTCGTCGCGCGCGTCGGCGAGCGCATCGGCGATGTCCGGCACCACGTGCGCTTCGAGCGCGTCGAGCTCGTGGCCGAGCTGGCTGCGCTTCGCCGCATGCAGCGCTTCCTGCCGGACCCGATCGAGCGCGCGCCGCTTCACGGCCGTCATCAGCCACGCGGCCGGATTGTCGGGCACGCCGTCGACCGGCCAGTGCTCGAGCGCGGCGACGAGCGTGTCCTGCGCAAGCTCCTCGGCCACGCCGACGTCGCGTACCACGCGCGCGGCCCGCGCGATGATCTTCGGCGCCTCGATGCGCCACACGGCTTCGATGGCACGATGCGTCGCGTCATGCGTCACGATGCCTCCGCCGCGGCATGCGCGCCCGGTTCGACATGGATCAGCCCCCACGCGTGGCCGTCCGGATCGGTGAACGCATGGCCATACATGCCGGGATACTCGTCCGGCGCGTCCGGCACGGTGCCGCCGGCCGCGCGCGCGGCGGCCACCACGCGATCGACCTCGTCGCGGCTCTCGCACGACAGGCACGGCAGGATCTGCACGTGCGTCGCCGGTTCGACGATCGTCTTGTCGGTGAAGGTCTGGAAGAACGGCCGCACGAGCAGCATCGCGAAGATCGCGGCGCCGATCCGCAGGCAGGCGGCCTGCTCGGTCGTGTAGGCCGGCTCGATCGCGAAGCCGAGCGCCTGATAGAAGGTCTGCGCGCGCGGCAGGTCGGTCACGGGCAGATTCACGAAGATCGCGTTGTGCATGGCGCTCGCTCCGGTGACGATAGCGTCAGACTGCGTGGCCGAGGCCGGTCTGGATGTCGCGGAACCGCTCGACCGCGTCGCTCGGCGTCAGGTCGTCGAGTTCCAGGAGCGGACGCACCTCGATCTCCGCATCCATCTCGGCGCCGAACGGTGCCGGGAAGCGGCGCGTCCATTCGAGCGCTTCTTCGCGCGAGCGCACCTGGATCAGCGTGTAGCCGGCGATCAGTTCCTTCGTTTCCGCGAACGGCCCGTCGATCACCGTGCCCTTGCCGCGCGTGTATCGCACGCGCCAGCCCTGGGCGCTGGGCTGCAGGCCCGTCGCGTCGAGCAGCACGCCCGCTTTCGCGAGTTCCTCGTGATAGACCGTCATCGCCTCGACCAGCCGGTCGTCCGGCAACGCACCGGACTCGCTGACCGCATTCGCCCGCACCATGATCATGAATCGCATCGCTCGCTCCTTGTCGTCGGTGGAAAACGGCATCGATTCATCGACGCCTTGTCCGAACGACGAACGGCCCGCGGCCGGATCGACGCGCGGCGCATCGCATCAGGGTAAATACCTAGTCAAACGACGGACAGGCGCCGACGCGGCGCGGCCTCACAGAAAACACGGACCGACCGCGCGGACCTCGACCGTGCACCATTGCGCGGCCGGGCACGCGCGCGCGATGTCGAGCGCTTCGTCGCGCGTCTCGACGTCGACGAGGAAAAAGCCGCCGACCATCTCCTTCGCCTCGGCGAACGGGCCGTCGACGATGCGCGTCTCGCCGTCGCGTACCTGCACGCGCGTGCCGCGCTCCGAGCGCTCGAGCGATTCGACCGCGCGCAGCACGCCGCGCGCTTTCAGCGATTCGGCGAAATCGACCATCCGCGCGTAAAGCGCCTGCCCTTCCTCGAGCGTGCGTTCGGCACGCTGATCGGTCGGTTCGACGATCAACAGCATGTACGACATGAGTGTGTCTCCTTGTGCAAATGCGCTGCATCGCGGCGATGCGGCCGATGCGGGCCGGCGCGCGGGCGGGATTCCGGATTGTCGTACCGACGGCCGCCGCTGTCACGCGCGCAAGAACGCGCCGGCATCCGACTGCTCGCGCAATCGGTGCTCGATTACAACACCATGCGCGTCGCGCGCATTCCGTGCCTGCCGGGCGGCCACCGTGCGCCGCGGCATACCGCCCGCCGCGCCCCGTCCCGTGCGGCTCGCGCGCAGGCGGGCGCGAGCGGGCACGGATGCTGCTCCAGCTCAAGAGGCGCATGGTGCAATTGCATCAACATAAGCCATGCAACGGCACTATTTACCGGACACGTCGCCGACGCGATATTTACCGCACTTTCGTTCGCACGGTCGTCTCACACGTTGCCCGGTTCGAACCGCGCATTTTTTATCGGCCGCGCGGCCGCGTGCGGCGGGCGACCGGGCCGTCAGGCAAACCAATCGAAACGGGTTTCGAAACTTGATTCGGTTATCGGAATCACATTCGTTGTTGCGATTCGCCTTATCGTCAAACTTTTTGCGTGGACCAAAGGAGGATAAACACCATGGCGCTCACCGACTCGATCGAACACAAGCTCGACCGCGGCTTGTCCGAAGTCCGGCGCACGGGCCGGCGCGTGGGCCGCACGACGCGTTCCGCCGCCCGCGATCTGCAGGCGGACGTGCAGGACGATCTGCGCGGGCTGGTCGACGAACTCGAAGATCTGCTGAAGAACGACGGCGACGGCGATATCGCCGCGCTGCGCAAGCGCGTGCAGGCACGCCTCGACGAAGCGCGCAGCACGCTCGACTACGCGTCGGGCACCGCAGCCGCGCGACTGCGCGATTCGGCCGAACGCGTGTCGCAGGTCGTGCACGAGAACCCGTGGCAGACCGCGGGCGTCGTCGCCGGCCTCGCGTTCGTTGCGGGCCTGCTCCTTGCCCGCCGTTGAACGGGGCCGGCCGCCCCGCCCGTCCTCAACCAGACAACGAAGGAGAACCGCCATGCAGAAATCCCTCGCCATGAAAGCCGCCGCCGCCGTGATGCTCGGCAGTCTCGCACTCGCCGGCTGCACGACCACGCCGAACAAGTCCGACACCGCCTCGACGAGCGCATCGAAGCGCGAATCGATCGACGCGAGCGTCAACGCGACGCTGTCGCGCCTGTATTCGACCGTACCGGGTTCGCGCGACCTGGTCGCCAAGGCGCGCGGCGTGCTCGTGTTCCCGAACGTGCTGCAGGCCGGCTTCATCGTCGGCGGCCAGTCCGGCAACGGCGCACTGCGCGTCGGCGGCAGCACCGTCGGCTACTACAACACGTCGTCGCTGTCGGTCGGCCTGCAGGCCGGCGCGCAGTCGAAGGCGATCGTGTTCCTGTTCATGACGCAGCAGGCGCTCGACGAGTTCCGCAACTCGGACGGCTGGTCGGCCGGCGCCGGCGCATCGGTCGCGCTCGTG
>NZ_KV786867.1:0-14567 GCF_001806955.1 Burkholderia sp. HMSC10F09 | reverse complement strand
GCGCCGGCGCATCGGTCGCGCTCGTGAAGACGGGGGCGAACGGCGCCGTCGACACGAACACGGCCACCGCGCCGGTTCAGGTCATCGTGCTGACCAACGCCGGCCTGATGGGCGACGTGTCGGTCAACGGCACGAAGGTCACGCGCCTGCACATCTAAGCTGCGCACGGCGCGGCTCGCGCCGCGCCGCGCTCCTACCACCGCAACGCCGCGGCCTCGGCCGCGGCGTTTTCGTGTCGGCCGCGACAGCGGCTATGATGGCGGCACTTTTTACGGGATACTCCCGAACGGGCCGCCCTGCGCGCTCGTCCGCGAATCCACGACGTTCGCGAGCCGATCGCACGCCGGGTCACGCGATTCACTACAACGAAGCATCAATCTGCACATGTCACCCATGGATAGCGGACACGATCATCAAAAACTCTTCTATTTCCTGCTGTTCGCCGTCACCGTCGGACTATGCTGGGTCCTCGCGCCGTTCTTCGGCGCGGTGTTCTGGGGCACCATTCTCGCGATCCTGTTCCAGCCCGTGCAGCGCTGGCTCGCGGCGCGCTTCGGCAAGCGCCGCAATCTGGCCGCGCTGCTGACGCTGACGCTGATCATCCTGATCGTGATCCTGCCGCTCGTGTTCGTCACCGCGACGCTCGTGCAGGAAATCGCCTACGTGTACCAGGAGCTGAAGGACGCGCAGCCGAATTATTCGAAGTACTTCCAGGACGTCATCCACGCGCTGCCGACGTCGATCCAGCATCTGCTCGCGAAATACGGGCTCACCAACATCCCCGGCATCCAGAAGAAGCTGACCGACGGCGCCGCGGCGATCAGCCAGTTCGCGGCGGCCCAGGCGCTGAGCATCGGGCAGAACACGTTCCAGTTCATCGTCAGCTTCGGCGTGATGCTCTACATGGTGTTCTTCCTGCTGCGCGACGGCGGCGAGATCGGGCGTCGCGTGCGCCGCGCGCTGCCGCTCGACGAAGAACACAAGAACCTGCTGCTCGCGAAGTTCACGACCGTGGTGCGCGCAACCGTCAAGGGCAACATCGCGGTCGCGCTCGTGCAGGGCATTCTCGGCGGATTGATCTTCTGGATCCTCGGGATTCAGGGCGTCGTACTGTGGGGCGCGCTGATGGCGTTCCTGTCGCTGCTGCCCGCGATCGGCGCGAGCCTCGTGTGGGTGCCGGCCGCGCTCTACTTCCTCGCGACCGGCGCGGTCTGGAAGTGCGTGATCCTCGTCGCGTTCTGCGTCGGCGTGATCGGCCTCGTCGACAACCTGCTGCGCCCGATCCTCGTCGGCAAGGACACGAAGATGCCCGACTGGGTCGTGCTGATCTCGACGCTCGGCGGGATGGCGCTGTTCGGCATCAACGGCTTCGTGATCGGGCCGCTCGTCGCCGCGCTGTTCATGGCGAGCTGGGACATCTACGCGCGCGCCGAACAGGAAGCGTGACGGGCGCAGGCAGGCCGCGCGTCACGGATGCGCGATCCGGACGATCACCGGCACGGGCGCACTGCCAGCATCGTCCGGCACCGCGATCGTCAACGTCCCGCCGTGCGGGCCGACACGCTGCATGCCGCGCTCGACGGGCATCGCGCGGCTGCCGCCCGCCTCGCGCCACACCACCTGCACGCGCGAACGCGCGGGCTCGCCAAGCGGCGCGCCGTCCGCGCCGATCAGCGTCAGCTGCGCGCCGGGCAGCCGCCGGCCCTGCGCATCGACACGCAGCGTGGCCGCGGTGCGCTGGCTGTCGACCGTCGCCACCGGCGCGCGATCCAGCGTCACGTCGTAGCGGTCGACCAGCGCGCCGGTGAAGCGCACGATGCCGCCCGGCGCCGTTGCCGGGGCGGCCGCGGCATTCGCGATCGTCAGCACGGCGCCCAACGCAGCGAATGCCGCCTGCCACACCGAGGCGCCGCCGCACCTCGTCAATCGGCCCCTCGCCGCGCGCGCATGCCGCCTGCCGTTCGTCCGCATGTCGTCCCTCCTTCTGCCGTGCGCCGAAATAAAAACGGCGTGACGAATGCGTCACGCCGCGTCGTTTTCCGGTCATCACTTTAGACAGGCGAACCCGAACGAGATATAGGACGATTCCTAAATCGATGCGCGCTTAGCGGGACTTTTGCCCATTCCGCCGCGCAGTACCGGGCGCGTCAGACCGCGCACATCCCGCCGTCGAGCACGAGTTCGGCGGCCGTCATGAAACGGCTCTCGTCGGATGCGAGATAGACGGCCGCATGCGCGACGTCGTCCGGTTCGCCGAGCCGGCGCAACGGAATGCCGCGCGCGAGCCGGCGCGTCGCATCGCGCTCGCCGAGCGTGCGGAACAGCGGCTCCATGATGCCTGTGCGGATGAACGCCGGATGAATCGAATTGCAGCGCACGTCGAGTTCGCGCCGCGCGCAGTCGATCGCGATCGACTTCGTCAGCGACGCGACCGCCGCCTTCGACGCGTTGTACGCGGTGAAATCCGGTTCGACCTTGAACGCGGCGACCGACGAGATGTTGACGATCGACGCCGGGCGGCTCGCGCTCAGATACGGCAGCGCATGCTTGCAGCCGAGCACGATGCTTTCGACGTTTACGGCCATCACGCGCCGCCATTCGTCGAGTTCGATCTGCGCCGGCGCGGCGATCGAGCCGACGCCCGCGTTGTTGACGAGCACCGACAGCGCGCCCATCGCGTCGTTGGCCTGCGCCAGCAGTGTCTGCCAGCGCGCTTCGTCGCGCACGTCCTGCTCGGCGGCGAACGCGACCGGCGTCGCATGGCCCGCATTCAGTTCCGCTGCGAACGCGTCGAGCGCCGCACGATCGGCGACGTCGGTCAGGAAGACACGCGCGCCCTGCTCGACCATCCGGCGCGCGATCGCGCGGCCGAGGCCGCCCGCGGCACCGGTGATGTACGCACACTTGCCGGCGAGACGCGGCGAAACGGCTGTCATGATGGGAACGGCTCCTGTCGTGAAGTGTCGTCGCGAATCGATGCCGCGACGCGCAGCGTGTCGTGGCGGCCGGGCCGCGGATCGCCGCCCGGCGCACCACGCGAGTGGATGGTCAGGACCGGCCGGCCTGCGCCGGATGCACGAACGCGCAGAGTTGCGGCGAGTGCGTATCGATCATCTGCTGGAACGGCGCGCGATGGCCGTAGGCGATACCGGACACCAGCAGCAGACACACGGCCGCGGCGCCCGGCGAGAACGACCGCTTCGGCGCGCGCACGTAGGCGCGCACGAACACGATCGCGACGAGCGCACCGAGCAGCCAGCCGGCGATCACTTCGGGAACGGTATGCGAATCGTCGAACACGCGTGCGACGGCCGTGACCGCACCGATCGCGAGGCCCGCCGCGACGCCCGGCGCGCTGCCGGGCCGGAACGCGTGCCACAGCATGGCGAGGGCCACGGTCCAGACCGACGTCGACAGCATCGTATGGCCGCTGATCATCCGGAAATCGAACGCCGGCAGCGCGACGCCGCAGCCCGCATAGAGGATCTTCGTCGCACCGACGAGCGCCATGCCGGCCGCGAGCAGCGCGATCCAGCGCACCGCGAGCCGCCAGTTCGACACCGCGAGCCACCCCGCGCACGTGAGCGCGATCGGCAAGGTCAACGCGGCATCGCCTATGTTGCTGATTTGACTCCACATATTGCATTCGCACGACGGCTGAAAGCGCGCAGTTTAACGCATGCGCGCGGGGCGTCTGTGTCAGCGTGTGTCAGGCTGTATCAGCCCGCGACACCGCTGATCAGCAGCAGATTCGTTCCGGTGATCGCCGCGAACAGCACCCATGCGAGCGCCTGCATGCCGCGGCTGATCGTGTGCTCGCCCATTGTCGCGCGATCGCTGACCGAACGGATCAGCGGCCACATCGCGAACGGCAGCTGCAGGCTCAGCAGCACCTGGCTCCATACGAGCAGTCGGCCGACCGAATGTTCGCCAAGCCACAATACGCCGATCAGCGCGGGCACCAGCGCGAGCCCGCGAGTGATCAGCCGGCGCTGGTAGCACGGAATCTTCATGTGCAGGAAGCCGTCCATGATGACCTGGCCGGCGATCGTGCCCGTCAGCGTCGAGCTCTGGCCCGATGCGAGCAGCGCGATGCCGAACAGCAGCGCGGCCGCGCCGCCCGCGATCGGCGTAATCAGGCTGTACGCCTGCTCGATGTCGGTCACGTGCGTCTGACCCGTCGCATGGAACGCGGCGGCCGCGACGATCAGGATCGCCGCGTTCACGAGCATCGCGACGAACAGCGACACGCAGGTGTCGATGCGCACCAGCGCGAGCGTGTCGCGGATCGTGCCGCGCGCGCCGCCGATCACGCGCCGCGTCTGCACGACCGACGAATGCAGATAGAGGTTGTGCGGCATGATCGTCGCGCCGACGATGCCGAGCGCGAGCACGACCGCGTCGTGGCGGTCGTGGCCCGGCGCGCCCGGTACGAGGCCGGCGGCGACGGCGCGCCAGTCGGGCGGCGTGATCGCGACCTGCGCGACGAAGCAGAACGCCATCGTCGCGATCAGCGCCAGCACGATCGCCTCGATCTGGCGAACGCCCTTGCCCTGCAGACCGAGCACGATCACCGTGTCGAGCGCGGTCAGCACGATGCCCCACGCAAGCGGCACGCCGAGCAGCAGCTTGAACGCGAGCGCGCAGCCCAGCACTTCGGCGATGTCGCAGGCGATGATCGAGACCTCGGCCGTCAGCCACTGCACGACGCGTCCGAACGGTCCGTAACGGTCGTAGCTCGCCTGCGCGAGATCGCGGCCGGCGACGAGGCCGAGCCGCGCGGCGAGCATCTGCAGGAAGATCGCGGAGACGCTCGACAGCGCGACGACCCACAGCAGCGCATAGCCGAACTGCGAGCCGGCCTGGATGTCGGTCGCCCAGTTGCCGGGGTCCATGTAGCCGATCGCGACGAGCAGGCCCGGTCCGAAGAAACGCTTGAGCTTCAGCCAGCGCGACGCGCCGGCCTCGATCGTGATGCTGCCCTTTACTTCCGACGGGCAGAACGGCGCAGTAGCGGTGGTGGGGAGGAAGCGCATGGAAACCGGGGCTCGAAATCGCGATACGGCGATTTTACGGATATCCGGCCCGTTTTTTCGTGCGCGTCGTCGCGCACGATCCGATGCGGCGGCGGCACGCCGTTCACGCGCGCGATCTCGGGCGCCGGCAAGGCGGCGCCGTTCGCGAGCATCCGTTCGCGTTCGGCGACGCGAAATTCCGTCGGCGACATCAGCATGCGCTGACGAAACAGCTTCGCGAGACGCTCGCCGCTGCCGAAGCCCGTGCGGCGCGCGACCTTGTCGGCCGGCAGCATCGTATGAACGAGCATGTGACACGCCCGCTCGAGGCGCACGTGCTGCACGAACTCGGTCGGCGTCACGCCGATCTCCTTCTTGAAGCGCCGCAGGAAATTGCGCTCGCTCATCGCGGCCGCGCGCGCGATCTGCGCAATCGACACGCGCTCGACGCTCTGCACGCGCAGCCGCTGCGCCGACATCCGGATCGGCGGGCTCGCGCTCAGTTCGCGAAACGCCCACATCGACTGCACATAGCGCTGCTCGACGGGGCGCAGCAGGTTCGACGCGATTTCCTCGGCTACGCTGTCGCCGAGGTCGGCGCGAAACATGTCGAGCGCGGCCGTGAACACGGCGGTGTCCGCTTGTTGCAACTCGGCCGCACCCGATACCGCATGCGGCGCCTCCTGCGCATGCGAAGCCGACCCATTGCGCCGCGTCGGCACGGACACCGCCGCGAGCGCGGGCAGGTCCATCGCATCGACGATCCATCGCGCGTGCCGACGGATCTCGCTCAGGCGCCGGTGCAATGCCTCATCGCGACGCACGCTCGCCCGCTCGCCGTGCAGATGAAAGAACGCGATCGCCCGACGGGCATGCTCGTCGCCGAGCGGATCGACGGCGATCCGCACGCCCGACGACGACGTCACGAGCCCGCCGCTTTCCGATACGTACTTCGGCTGATAATCCGCACCGAACGCATGCAGGCGATTGGCCAGATTGAACGCCTCGCCGAGCCGCGCGGCCTGCGCCAACGAAAATCCCGCGCTCAAATAGATAACGACCCACCGCTGATCTGCTGCATCTGCTGCGTCCACGTGCCAAGCCCCCGACTCGTTCCGACTTCTTGTAATCCCGTCGAACTGTCCGGCTTATAGTGGTTTTGAATGCTGGCGACAGGACGGTTATCTCAATTTATGAAGCGACGGCATCTTAGCCGAACGCGTCGCCGCTTGCGCGCGAGTTGGCCGACGCGGACAGCATGATGGCGGATTACTACAGGGCACGGCAGGCGGCCGGTATGCCGCTGCTGAATCGTGTACGGCGCGTCGCCTGCACGTGTCTCGCACGGGGTGCGCCGCGCGCTACGCGCACGATCGCCGCAGCGGCGGTATGCTGGCGGCTCGCACGCCGCGCCGCGGCGCGCGCCATCGCTACCGGAGATTCATCATGTCGCTGATCCACGCCGCCGCCACGCTCGATGCCGACGCGCCCGACTATGTCGTTCGCGTGCAGGCCGGTTCGCACGCGCTGACCGGCGACGAAGGCGAACGCGAAGGCGGCCGCAACGTCGGGCCGGCGCCGTACGAGTTCGTCCTCGCGGGCCTCGCGCAATGCACGGCCGCGACGCTGCGCATGTACATGCAGCGCAAGCAGTGGCCGGCCGTGCGGATCGACGTGCATACCGAGCTGCACGCCGATCGCGAAGGCCTGCAGTACGTGCGCCGCACGGTCGCGCTCGACGGCACGCTCGACGACGCGCAGCGCCAGCGTCTCGCGGAAATCTGCGAGAAGACGCCGGTCACGCTGTTCATCAAGCGCGGTACGCGGATCGAGACGACGTTGCGCTGAAGCCGCGTCGTCCGGCGCATCGCGCGTCCACAACGAAACGGGCGGGTCGCACGTCGTGCGCACCCGCCCGTTCGCTTGCGCGCCGCAGCGCGCTCACAGCCCGAACGCCGACAGATCGAGCTTGCCGTCCTTCATCGGCGGACACCAGAAATACGCGCCCGTCAGCGGCCGCGTGAAACGGAACAGCCCGTCGACGATGCCGTCGTCCGCGCCGCTCATCCGGCGCATCTGCACGTCGAACGCCCGGAACGAATGGCCGAACGCGACGAAGTACAGGCCGGCACGGCGCGCGTCCGACCACGGCGACGAGCGGCGCAGCATGAACGCCTCGGGCTCGAAGCTCTCCTGCGCGGTGCGCTTCACGTGCGCGAACGCGGGCGCGTCGTCGAGTTCCTCGTTGTCCGAGCGGCGGCGGCCGACGATGTGGTCCATGTCGTGCGGCGCGATGCGCTCCATCCGGTCGAAGTCGTGCAGCCACTGCTGAACGGCGACGAAGCTGCCGCCGTCGAGCCCCGCGCCCTGCCCGCTCACGATCGCGGCGGCACGTGCGGCGTCGCCGACCGGATTCTCCGTGCCGTCCTCGTAGCCGGACAGATCGCGGTCGTTCGAATAGCGGAATCCGTCCACCGCGTCCTGCAGCACGAACGCGGGCGCGAGCGCACGCTCGATCGCGCGCGAACGCAGCACGAGATCGCCACGATCGTCGCCGCGCAGCCATACCCAGATGTCGGCCGGCGTCGCGGGCAGCGTGCGGTCGTTCACCGCGAACGCCGGATAGTCGGTCAGCCCCGGAATCGGACGGCCGATGTACGCAGCGAGCGAGTGCCCGAACCCGACCACCGTGTCGCGTCCGTCGACGCATTCGCGCAGCGCGGCAAGCGCCGCCGCGACGTTGCCGTCGTTCGAATTCGTGAAGGTCAGGTATCGGGCCGCCGTATCGATCGGAGCCAGGATGCCGTGCTGAACGTCGCTCATCGTTTCCTCGGAATGAATCGGGGTGAATCCGGGCGGACCGCGCCGCGTTGGCGCAGCGCGCCGCGCGATCCGCTGAAGCAGGGACAAAACCCCGAATATTAACCGTATCGACGTCGCAACAGCCGCTTCGTCGAACGTTGCGACGGATCGGACAACGCTGATAGAATCGCGTCACGTCTTTTCGGCGTCCTTTCAACCGTTCACTTCAGGGAGGTGCAGATGTTCCGAATGCCAGCCGCCTTCCCGAACGTGGTCTCACGGCACCGCTGATTCAGCGCGCCGTCCGCGCCGGCTCCCGGATGTTTCGCTAGTCCGCCTGCCCGCGCACTGTCCCGACAGCCCCGTTTTCCGTTTCGCCGCGCGATGCACGCGGTTCCGGCTGTTGCGTTTTCGACGTTCTCCGAACCGGAAAGTCCCGTCGCGCGATGCGCCGGGCAACAATACATGACCAGAAAAACCACCCATCTGGGCGGCCACGCATTCCGGGCCGTCTTCGGCTTCACTTTCCGCTATTGGCGCCGGCAGCCGGCGCGCATCGCCGTCGTCGCGTCGTTCGCGCTGCTCGCCGCGCTCGCCGACGTGCTCACGCCGCTGTTCGCCGGCCGGCTCGTCGACGCGCTGTCGGCCGGCCTCGCCGACCGCGCGGCCGCCTGGCATGCGGCGCTCGTCGCGTTCGGCACGCTCGCCGCGCTCGGCATCGGCGCGACGCTGCTGCGCCAGGGCGTCTATCTGAACATCATCACGCTGACGCTGAAGATGATGAGCGAGATCGCCGCCGCGTCGTTCCATCGCGTGCAGCGCTTCTCGACCGACTGGCACGCGAACAGCTTCGCCGGCTCGACCGTGCGCAAGATCACGCGCGGCATCTGGGCGCTCGACCTGCTGAACGACACCGTGCTGATCGCGCTGCTGCCGTCGGTGACGATGCTCGTCGGCGCGACCGTGCTGCTCGGCACGCACTGGCCGGTGATGGGGCTCGTCGTCGGCGCGGGTTCGCTGCTGTACATCACGGTGACGGTCGCCGTGTCGCTCCGCATCGTCGCGCCGGCGGCGCGGCTCGGCAACCTCTGGGACACGCGGATGGGCGGTGCGCTCGCCGATGCGGTCAGCTGCAACGCCGTCGTCAAGGCGTTCGGCGCGGAAACGCGCGAGGAAGCGCGGCTCGCGCGCGTGATCGGCAAGTGGCGGCAGCGCACGCGCCGCACGTGGGTGCGCGGCACGCTGAACGGCGGGCTGCAGGGCGCGATGCTCGTCGCGATGCAGGCCGCGATGATCGGCGTCGCGCTGCGGCTGTGGGCGAACGACGAAGCGAGCGTCGGCGACATCGCGTTCGCGCTGACGATGTTCTTCATGCTGCAGGGCTATCTGCGCGATGTCGGCATGCATATCCGCAACCTGCAGCGGTCGGTCAACGACATGGAAGAGCTCGTCGCGCTCGAACGTCAGCCGCTCGGCATCGAGGATCGGCCGAACGCGCCCGCGATCCGCATCGGCGAAGGCGAGATCCACTTCGAGCACGTGACGTTCCGCTACGACAATCATCCGGAGCCGCTGTACGACGACTTCTCGATGCGCATCGCGCCGGGCGAGCGCGTGGGCCTCGTCGGCCATTCGGGATCGGGCAAGACGACGTTCATCAAGCTGATCCAGCGGCTCTATGACGTGTCGGGCGGACGCATCGTGATCGACGGACAGGACATCGCGCAGGTGCGCCAGGATTCGCTGCGCAGCCAGATCGCGATCGTCCAGCAGGAGCCGATGCTGTTTCACCGCACGCTCGCGGAGAACATCGCGTATGCGCGTCCCGACGCGAGCCGCGCCGATATCGAGCGCGCGGCGCGGCTGGCCAGCGCGCACGATTTCATCGCCGCGCTGCCGGACGGCTACGACACGCTCGTCGGCGAACGCGGCATCAAGCTGTCGGGCGGCGAGCGTCAGCGCGTCGCGATCGCGCGCGCGTTCCTCGCCGACGCGCCGATCCTGATTCTCGACGAAGCGACGTCGAGCCTCGACAGCGAAAGCGAGGTGCTGATCCAGCAGGCGATGGAGCGGCTGGTGGTCGGCCGCACGACGCTCGTCGTCGCGCACCGGCTATCGACCGTGCGCGCGCTCGACCGGCTGCTCGTACTCGATCGCGGCAAGGTGATCGAGGAAGGCAGCCACGACGCGCTGATCCGCATCGACGGCGGCGTCTACCGTCGGCTGTTCGAACGGCAGGCGCTCGAGCTCGCGAAGGGGCTGGCCGATCCGCCGCGGCGCGTCGCCGACGACAAAGCCGGACCGCTCGGCCAACGGGCGACTGCGTGATGGAATGCGCGATGCGACGCGGGGGAACCGTGTCGTGTCGTGTCGTGTCGTGTCGTGTCGCGACGCGCTGCATCGCGTCGGACCGCAGGCGGGGCCGCGCCCCGCCGCGCCACGTCACTCCTGTCCCGCCTGCGCCCCCTTCCCGACCGCGACGCGCTGCGCGCGATAGATGCCCGCATGCCCGGAAAACAGATACGCGACGACACAGGCGACGATCGCATACACGCCGATATCCGCGCCGAACAGTTCGATCGCCATGATCGTCGACGCGATCGGCGTATTCGCCGCGCCCGCGAACACCGCGACGAAGCCGAGCGCCGCGAGCACCGGCACCGGGAGCGCAAGCACGTGCCCGAGCGCGTTGCCGAGCGTCGCGCCGATATAGAACAGCGGCGTCACTTCGCCGCCCTTGAAGCCCGACGCGAGCGTGACGACGGTAAACGCGAACTTGCCCGCGAAGTCGTACACGGGCAGCGGGCCGCGAAACGCGGCCTCGATCGTCGGAATGCCGAGACCCAGATACTGCGGCACGTTCAGCGCGGTCGCGGCGGCCGCCACCAGCACGCCGCCCAGCACCGGCTGCAGCGGCGCATAGCGGATCGCGCGCCGGAAGCCGGCCGCGAGCGCATGCGTCGCATGGGCGAACAGCCGCCCGACCGCGCCGAACGCGATGCCGGCCACGACGGTCGCGGCGAGCCCGGCCGCCGAGACGGCCGGCACGAACGGCACCGCATAGACGGTGTGATGCACGCCCCACGCGCGGCACACGACGTCCGCGACGATCGCCGACGCGACGCACGCGAGCAGCGCGTCGTAGCGCAGCCGGCCGATCGCGAGCACTTCGAGCCCGAACACCGCGCCCGCGAGCGGCGTGCCGAACACCGACGAAAAGCCGGCCGCGATCCCGCCCATCAGCAGCACGCGCCGATGCTCGCGATCGAGCCGAAACGCGTGCGTGACGCGATCGGCCAGCGCGCCGCCCATCTGCACGGCGGTGCCCTCGCGGCCGGCGGAGCCGCCGAACAGATGCGTGACGACGGTCGCGGCGAGCACGAGCGGCGCCATCCGCTTCGGCACGAGTGCCTTCGGATCGTGAATCTCGTCGATCAGCAGATTGTTGCCACGCGCCACCGGCTGGCCGAAGCGATGGTAGACCCAGCCGGTCGCGAAGCCGGCCGCGGGCAATCCCCAGAGCAGCCACGGATGCGCGACGCGCGTACCGGTCGCCCAGTCGAGCGCGACCAGGAACAGGGCGGAAGCCGACCCGGCGAGCGCACCGAGCAGGATCGACAGCGCGAGCCAGCGGCAGACGTAGCGCACCGTCGCGAAAAAATCGGCAGAAGTCGAGAAAAACATGGTTTCCAGATTCGACAGGACATCAAACCCGGGCGGCAGAACACCGCGTGGACGGCCTGCGACCTCCTGACACCCAGGAACACGCAGGCATCATCAGCCGGACGAACCGGCGGTTGAGCAGCGGATCGGCGCGCACGATGCGCGGAAAACCGCCGCACGGAGGCATGCCATCTCCGCAAGGCGGCCATTGTACGCGACGCCGTCCCGCGCACGCAACGCGCTGCGCGCGCTGCGACCGCACCGCGCGGCCCGCCTCACGGACGCGCGGCGCGGCGCGCGACGCGCGCGATCAGCTGCGGCGCAATCCGGTCGAGCGGCAGGATCGCCGATGCCGCGCCGATCGCGGCAGCCGCCTTCGGCATCCCGTACACGGCGCTCGTCGCTTCGTCCTGCGCGATCGTATAGCAGCCCTTCGCGCGCATCGCCTTGAGCCCGAGCGCGCCGTCGCGGCCCATGCCGGTCAGCAGCACGCCGAGCGCGTCGCCGCGCCAGCACTCGGCGACGCTGTCGAAGAACACGTCGATCGACGGCCGATACGGCGTGTCGGCCGGTTCGCGCGTGTAGCCGAGCACGCCGCGCGACGACAGACACAGATGATCGTTGGTCGCCGCGAGCAGCACCTCGCCGGCGCGCGGCGTACAGCCGTGCCGCGCGACGCGCACCGGCAGCCGCGTGTGGCCGTCGAGCCATTCGGCCATGCCGAGCGCGAACGCCTGGTCGACGTGCTGGACGATCACGATCGCGGCCGGGAAATCGGCGGGCAGCGTCCGCAGCAGCGTGGCGAGCGCGGTCGGGCCGCCGGCCGACGCGCCGATCGCGACGAGCGTCGGCTGACGCTGCGCGCCCACCGGCGGCCGGAGCGGCACGAACGCCGGTGCGCGGCTATCGAGCAGCCGGCCGATCTGGTCGATCTTCGCGAGCAGCGGCTGCGGCGGCGCATCGGCCGAGAGCCCGAGCGCGAGCGTCGGCGTGTCGACGGCGTCGAGCGCGCCCGCGCCCATCGCCTCGTAGACCGACGACGTATTCGCGCTGACGCTCGCGGTGACGATCAGGATCGCGCATGGCGCACGCGCCATGATGGCACGCGTCGCGGCGACGCCGTCGAGCCGCGGCATCACGAGATCCATCAGCACGAGATCGGGCGGGTGCGCGACACAGAAATCGACGGCCTCGTCGCCGTCCGCCGCGACCCACAGCACGCGATGATCGGGCCGCTGCGCGAGCACGCGGCGCAGTGCCTCGACCGCGAGCGGCAGATCGTTGACGATGCCGATGTTCATCCGCGCGCATCCCCGATCAGGTCGTGCACCGCGTCGAGCAGCGCCTCGTCGTGGAAGCTGCTCTTCGCGAGGTAGTAGTCGGCGCCGGCGTCGAGCCCGCGACGACGATCCTCGTCGCGGTCCTTGTACGACACGATCATGACCGGCACGCGCTGCAGCAGCGGATCGTTCTTGATCAGCGTGACGAGCTCGATGCCGTCCATCCGCGGCATGTCGACGTCGGTCACGACGAGATCGAACGCTTCGCCGCGCACCGCGTTCCAGCCGTCCATTCCGTCGACGGCGACGGTCACGTCGTAGCCGCGCTTCTCGAGCAGCTTGCGCTCGAGTTCGCGCACGGTCAGCGAATCGTCGACGACCAGCACGCGGCGGCGGCGATCCGCGTACGCGAGCTGCGGATCGCGCGTGAGCTTCGCAAGCTGCCCGCCGCGCACGAGCTTGTCGACCGAGCGAATCAGATCCTCGACGTCGACGATCAGCACCGGATCGCCGTTCTCGAGCAGCGCGCCGGCCGCGATGTTCTGGATCTTGTGCAGGCGGCTGTCGAGCGGCTGCACGACCAGCATGCGCTCGCCGAGGAAGCGGTCGACCGCGACGCCGTACAGCTCCGGCTCGCCGCCGACCACGACGACCGCCGTGGTCGCGCGCGACGCGTCCGGCTCGCCCGCATCGAGCAGCTGATGCGCGGCGACGAGCCCCGCGCGCCGGCCGTCGAACGGGAAATGCGGCTGCCCTTCGAGCACGTCGATGTCCTCGTGCGCGAGTTCGAGCGTGCGGCGCACGTGCGCGAGCGGGAACGCGTACGGTTCGCCGCCGACCTCGACCAGCAGGCTGCGGATCACCGACAGCGTGAGCGGCAGCTGCAGCACGAAGCGCATGCCCGCGCCCGGCTCGTTGAAGATGCGCACCGCACCGCGCACGCTGCGCACCATTTCCTGCACGGCGTCGAGGCCGACGCCGCGGCCCGACACGTCGGTCACCGCGTCGCGCATCGAAAAGCCGGGCAGCAGCAGAAATTCGAGCAGCTCGGGGTCGGACAGCCGCGCGGCCGTCTCGTCGTCGGTCAGATGCTGGCGCACGATGGCCGCGCGCAGCGCGTCCATGTCGACGCCCGGGCCGTCGTCGATCACGCTGACGAGCAGCGACCCCGCGCTATGGCGCGCCTCGAGCGTGACGCTCGCCTCGGCCGGCTTGCCGCGCGCGCGCCGCACCTCGGGCGACTCGACGCCGTGGTCGATCGCATTGCGCAGCAGATGGCCGAGCGGCGCGTCGAGCAGGTCGAGGATGTCGCGGTCGACCTGCGTGGCTTCGCCGACGATCGAGAACCGCACCTGCTTGCCGAGCGAGCGTGCGAGATCGCGGACGATGCGCGGATACGCGCGCGTCGCGTCGCCGAACGGCCGCATCCGGCACTGCAGCGCCTCGTCGTACAGCTGCTCCGCGATGTGCGTGCTGCGTCGCTCGAAGCGGTCGAACTCGTCCATCCGCTCGGCGAACGAACGCTGCAGATCGTTCAGCATGTGCCGCACTTCGTTCATCGACGCGAGCACGCCCGCGTCGAGCTCGTCCGCGAACTGCTCGTACACGAGGTCCAGCGCGCGCGCGGCATCGCGCTGCGCGCGCTTCACGCGCAGCATCGACTCGGCGAACGGCTTGAGCCAACGCGATTCGACGAGCGACTCGCCCGACAGGCTCAGCAGCCGGTTCAGCGTATCGGCGCGCACGCGGCGCATCGCACCGGCGCCGGCCGTGCGGTTCGCCTGCGCGGGCTCGGCCGCCGCGCGCG
>NZ_KV786866.1:0-16829 GCF_001806955.1 Burkholderia sp. HMSC10F09 | reverse complement strand
CATTCGCATGCCGCGCGCGGCCGCCGCGCCAGCGCCGGCGCGGGTGCCGCGCCGATCGCGCGCATGCTGGCACATCGCTTGCAGAGATCACGGGCAAGACCGGCGCGATGGCGTCGGCGACGACGATCCGCGGCCCTTCGCAGGCCGCGGACGTAACGCAGGGCCGCCGCGGGCGCGACAGCGCCGGCGCCGGCCGACTGGATGGAGACAAAGCCCGTGACGACGCCCGTTACCGTCGGCGTGATCGCGAACCCCGCTTCGGGGCGCGACATTCGCCGCCTCACCACGCATGCATCGGTGTTTCCGACCGCCGAGAAGGCGAACATGATCGTGCGCCTGCTGGCCGGCCTCGGCGCGATGGGCGTCGAGCGCGTGCTGACGCTGCGCGACCGCACCGGCATCGCGACGCTGCTGCTGCGCGCACTCGATACGCATCGTGCGGTGGGCGGCGACGCGCGCTGGCCGGACGTCCAATTCGTCGACCTGCCGATCACCGATACGGTCGCCGACACGCATGCGGGCGCCGCTTATCTGCATCGCCACGAAGTTGCGCTGATCGTCGTGCTCGGCGGCGACGGCACGCATCGTGCGGTCGCCGCCCATTGCGGCACGACACCGCTCGTCGCGCTGTCGACCGGCACCAACAACGCGTTTCCCGAGCAGCGCGAGGCGACCGTCGCCGGCGTCGCGGCCGGTCTCGCCGCCACTGGCGCGGTGCCGCCCGACGTCGCGTTCGCGCGCAACAAGCGGCTCGTCGTGCGCTGCGCGGCCGGCCCGCAGCCGGGGCGCGAGGAGATCGCGCTCGTCGACGTCTGCGCCGCACGGCAGCGCTTCGTCGGCGCACGCGCGATCTCGGGGCCCGACGACATCGACACGCTTTATCTGACCTTCGCGGAGCCGGACGGCATCGGGCTGTCGGCGCTCGGCGGCGCGTGGGCGCCGCTCGAGCGCAGCGCGCCGCACGGGCTCGCGATGCGTTTCGCCGGCGAAGGGAAGACGGCCGGCACACCGCTCGTCGCACCGATCGCGCCGGGCCGCGTCGACCGCGTCGTGATGCGCAGCTGCGAACGGCTCGAGCCGAACGCGTGGCAGCCGATTCCATTCGAGCACGGCACGCTCGCGTTCGACGGCGAACGCGAGATCGAAGTCGCGCGCGGCGACCGCTACGAGATCGCGCTCGACTGGCGCGGCCCGCTCACCGTCGACGTCGGCCGCACGCTGCGCTACGCGGCGTCGCGTCAGCTGCTGCGCGACGTTCCCGCATGGCGCAACTGAACGCACCGACGCGCATGCATAGCTTTTCCCATTCACGAGGAGACAGTGCCATGACAACCGCTCTCGAAGGACAGGTCGCGATCGTCACCGGCGGCGCGCGCGGCATCGGCCGCGGAATCGCGCTGACGCTCGCCGGCGCGGGCGCCGACATTCTGCTCGCCGATCTGCTCGACGACGCGCTCGATTCCACGGCGCGCGAAGTGCGTGCGCTCGGCCGCCGTGCGGCGGTCGCGAAGGTCGACGTCACGCAGTCCGCGCAGGTCGACGCGATGGTCGCGCAGGCGCTTGCCGAACTCGGCCGGCTCGACATCCTCGTCAACTGCGCAGGCGTGATCAGCATCCACCCGGTCGACCAGCTGAGCGAGCGCGACTGGGATTTCGTGATGGATGTGAACGCGAAGGGCACGTTTCTCGGCTGCCGCGCGGCGCTGCCGCATCTGAAGACGCAACGCAGCGGCCGGATCGTCAACGTCGCGTCGATTGCCGGCAAGGAAGGCTTTCCGAATCTCGCGCACTACAGCGCCTCGAAGTTCGCGGTCGTCGGCTTCACGAACGCGCTCGCGAAGGAAGTCGCGCGCGACGGCATCACCGTCAACGCGATCTGCCCGGGCATCGTGCGCACCTACATGTGGGACCGGCTTTCCGACGAATGGAAGGCGGACGGCGAGTCGGTCGAGGAATCGTGGCAGCGGCATCAGCTGACGCTGATTCCGCAAGGCCGCGCGCAGACGCCCGAAGACATGGGCCGCCTCGCGCTGTTCTTCGCGACGATGGACAACGTGACCGGGCAGGCCGTGAACGTCGACGGCGGCTTCACGTTTCACTGACGGCCGCAACCGGCACGCGCGGGCCGCAGTCGCGCAATCCGTTGCCGCGGCAGCGCCGCGGCGGCATTCGCAGTCAGACCAACCCAAGGAGACACACATGTCCGTTTCGACACAGCTCAGCAGGGACACGCTGCTGGAGGCATACCGGCTGATGCGCACGATTCGCGAATTCGAGGAGCGCCTGCACGTCGAGTTCGCGACCGGCGAGATTCCCGGCTTCGTTCACCTGTATGCGGGCGAGGAGGCGTCCGCGGTCGGCACGATGCTGCACCTCGGCGTCGCCGACTACGTCGCGACGACGCACCGCGGCCACGGCCACTGCATCGCGAAGGGCGTCGACGTGCGCGGGATGATGGCCGAAATCTACGGGAAGAAGACCGGCGTCTGTCACGGCAAGGGCGGCTCGATGCACATCGCCGACCTGTCGATGGGGATGCTCGGCGCCAACGGGATCGTGGGCGCCGGCGGCCCGCTCGTTTGCGGCGCGGCGCTCGCGGCCAAGCAGAAGAAGACGGGCGGCGTCGGCGTCTGCTTCTTCGGCGACGGCGCATCGAACCAGGGCGTGATCTTCGAATCGATGAACCTCGCGTCGGTGTGGCGGCTGCCCGCGATCTTCGTCGCCGAGAACAACGGCTACGCGGAAGCGACCTCGTCGAGCTGGTCGGTCGCGACCGACAACATCGCCGATCGCGCGAACGGCTTCGGCATGCCGGGCGTGATCGTCGACGGCTTCGACTTCTTTGCCGTGCACGAGGCGCTCGGCGAAGCCGTCGAGCGCGCGCGCAACGGCGGCGGCCCAACGCTCGTCGAGGTGAAGTTCTCGCGCTACTTCGGCCACTTCGAAGGCGACGCGCAGACCTATCGCGCGCCCGGCGAAGTGCAGAAGCTGCGCGACGAGAAGGACTGCCTGAAGCATTTCGAATCGCGCGTCGTGCGCGCCGAAGTGCTGACGACGGACGAGCTGCGCGCAGTCGACGCGCAGGTGAAGGCGCTGATCGACGACGCGGTGGCCGAAGCGAAGGCCGCGCCGCTGCCGGATGCGGCCGACCTGCTGACCGACGTCTACGTGTCGTATCCGTGAGCGCGGCCGAACCGCGCGCAATGCAGCGGCCGACACGGCGAACCGAACATTCCAGGAGACAGACATGGCAAGGAAGATCACTTATTCGCAGGCGATCAACGAGGCGCTCGCGCAGGAGATGGCGCGCGACGACAGCGTGATCGTGATGGGCGAGGACAATGCGGGCGGCGCGGGCGCGCCCGGCGAGGACGACGCATGGGGCGGCGTGCTCGGCGTGACGAAGGGGTTGTTCCACAAGTTTCCGGGCCGCGTGCTCGACACGCCGCTGTCCGAAGGCGGCTACATCGGCGCGGCGGTCGGCGCCGCCGCGTGCGGGATGCGGCCCGTTGCCGAGCTGATGTTCGTCGACTTCATGGGCGTGTGCTTCGACCAGATCTTCAACCAGGCCGCGAAATTCCGCTACATGTTCGGCGGCAAGGCCGTCACGCCGGTCGTGATCCGCGCGATGTACGGCGCGGGCCTGCGCGCGGCCGCGCAGCACTCGCAGATGCTCACGTCGCTGTTTACGCACATTCCGGGGCTGAAGGTCGTGTGCCCGTCGACGCCGTACGACGCGAAGGGGCTGCTGATCCAGTCGATCCGCGACAACGATCCGGTGATCTTCCTCGAGCACAAGCTGCTCTACACGCGCGAAGGCGACGTGCCCGAGGAATCCTATGCCATTCCGTTCGGCGAGGCGAACGTCGTGCGCGACGGCGACGACGCGACGATCGTCACCTACGGCCGGATGGTGCATGTCGCGATGGACGCCGCCGCGAAGCTCGCGAAGGACGGCATTCAGGTCGACGTGATCGACCTGCGCACGACGTCGCCGCTCGACGAGGAAACGATTCTCGAAAGCGCGGCACGCACCGGGCGCGTGGTGGTCGTCGACGAAGCGAACCCGCGCTGCTCGATCGCGACCGACATCGCCGCGCTCGTCGCGCAGCGCGCGTTCCGTTCGCTGCAGGCGCCGATCGAGCTCGTGACCGCGCCGCACACGCCCGCGCCGTTCGCCGGCGTGCTCGAGGACCTGTATATCCCGTCTGCCGATGCAATCGCGCAGGCCGTGCTGAAAACGAGGAGCTGAGACGATGTCGATTCACATGATCACGATGCCCAAGTGGGGGCTGTCGATGGAGCAGGGGCAGGTCAACGGCTGGCTGAAGGCGGTCGGCGAACGCGTGTCGAAGGGCGACGAGGTGCTCGACGTCGAAACCGACAAGATCTCGTCGGGCGTCGAATGCGCATTCGACGGCACGCTGCGCCGGCAGGTCGCTCAGGAGGGCGAAACGCTGCCGGTCGGCGCGCTGCTCGGCGTGGTCGCCGCGGCCGACGTAAGCGATGCCGACATCGACGCGGCGATCGCGGCATTCCAGCGCGACTACACGCCGAGCGCGGCGGCCGACGAAGCGGCCGGCCCACAACCGGAGAAGGCGCAGATCGGCGGCCGCACGATGCGCTTCCTGAAGCTCGGCGACGGCGCCGGCACGCCGGCCGTGCTGATCCACGGCTTCGGCGGCGACCTGAACAACTGGCTGTTCAACCATGCGGAACTGGCGGCGCACCGGCCGGTGTGGGCGCTCGATCTGCCCGGTCACGGCGAGTCGGGCAAGGCGGTCGAGAGCGGCAGCCTCGACGAGCTGGCCGACGCCGTGCTGGCGCTGCTCGACGCGAAGGACATCGAGCGTGCGCACCTGATCGGCCATTCGATGGGCGGCGCGGTCGCGATGACGGTCGCCGAGCGTGCGCCGGCGCGCGTCGCGTCGCTGACGCTGATCGCGAGCGCAGGCCTCGGTGCCGAGATCAACCGCGACTACATCGACGGCTTCGTCGCCGGCAACAGCCGCAATACGCTGAAGCCGCATCTCGGCGCGCTGTTCGCGGACAGCGCGCTCGTCACGCGACAGCTCGTCGACGATCTCGTCAAATACAAGCGGCTCGAAGGCGTGCAGGCCGCGCTCGAGAAGATCGCGAACGCCGCGTTCGACGGCGCGACGCAGCGGCGCGTGTTCCGCGACCGGCTTGCGTCGCTCGCGCCGCGCACGCTCGTGATCTGGGGCGAGCGCGACCAGGTGATTCCGGCGCAGCACGCGCAGGGTTTGCCGGACGGCGTGCGCACCGAGCTGATCGCCGGCAGCGGGCACATGGTGCAGATGGAAGCGGCGGCCGACGTGAACCGGCTGATCGTCGCGTTTCTCGGAGACTGACGATGGCTGCCGCGCTCGAACGACCCAGCCTCACCGCGCTCGGCCAGCCGGGCGCGCGCAGCCGCGACAAGCTCGCGCGCATTCCCGTGCGGGTCGAGCTCGCCGACGGTACGGCGCTGCCCAAGCCGCCGTGGCTGCGCGCACGGCCGATGATGAGCGCGGCCGTCGCCGACATGGCGGCCGTGCTGCGCGCGCATCGGCTGCATTCCGTATGCGAGGAAGCGATGTGTCCGAACATCGGCGAATGTTTTGCGCAGCGCACGGCGACCTTCATGATCATGGGCGGGCTCTGTACGCGCCGCTGCCCGTTCTGCGACGTCGCGCACGGCCGTCCGGAGCCGCTCGATCCGGACGAGCCCGCCCGGCTCGCGGAGGCGGTCGCCGCGCTCGCGCTGCGCTACGTCGTGATCACGTCGGTCGACCGCGACGATCTGCGCGACGGCGGCGCCGCGCATTTCGCCGCCTGCATCGCGGCGGTGCGCGCGAGCGTGCCGGGGATCGGCGTCGAGGTGCTGGTGCCCGATTTCCGCGGCCGCATCGATCGTGCGCTCGACGCGCTGTCGCAGGCATGGCCCGACGTGTTCAACCACAACATCGAGACGGTGCCCTCGCTGTATCGCGCGGCGCGGCCCGGCGCCGACTATCGCGGCTCGCTCGATCTGCTCGCGCGTGCGAAGGGCGCGCGGCCGGCGCTCGTCACGAAATCGGGATTGATGCTCGGGCTCGGCGAAGGCGACGACGAGGTGCGCGCGACGATGCGCGACCTGCGCGCGCACGGTGTCGACGTCCTGACGCTCGGCCAGTATCTCGCGCCGTCCGCGCATCATCTGCCGGTGCGGCGCTACGTGAGCCCGGAGGCGTTCGCGGCATGGCGCGACGAGGGGCTGGCGCTCGGTTTCGCGGAAGTGGTCGCCGGCCCGCTCGTGCGCTCCTCGTATCACGCGGCAGACGTGCTGTTGCCCGCGTAGCGGGCCGTGGCTCAGGTGCCGGCGGACACGTGCAGGCGGCTCACGCGGCGCAGGTACAGCGCGAGCCCGACGCCCGCGAGCATCAGGCTGACCGTGTTCGCGAACCAGAAGCCGCGCGCGCCGACGAGCGACGCGGGCGCGATGCCGCCGACGTCGAAGCCGAGCAGATAGCCGCCGCCGAGGCCGACGCCCCAGAGCGCGACCGCGTAGATCACGGTCGGCACGACCGCGACCTTGTACGCGCGCAGCACGAACGCGGAGGTAATCTGCAGCGCGTCGAAGAAGTCGTAGCAGGTCACGATCGCGACGAGCGGCATCGCGGCGGCCGCGACGGCCGGATTCGGCGTGTAGCCGCCGATGATCAACGGCCGCAGCACGAACACGAGCACGCCGTACGCGGCGGCGATCGCGCAGGCGAGGATCACGCCGTGCCGGCCGAGCAGCCGCGCTTCGTCGGGCCGGCCCGCACCGAGCGCGCGCGCGACGAGCGTCGAGGCGGCGACGCCGATCGACAACGGCGTCATGTACAGCACGGCGCCGACGTTGCCGGCGATCTGGTGGCCGGCCAGCGTCGTCGTGCCGAACTGCGCGATGAACAGCGCCATGCAGGTGTACGACGTGACTTCGATCAGGTAGGACAGCCCCATCGGCACGCCGAGTTTCAGCAGCGCTTTCTGGCGCGTCCAGACGGGCCAGCAGAAGCGCGAGAAGATCGCGAGCGGCGCGAACACGTCGAGCCTCGCGAGCAGCGCGAAGCCGATCAGCGCGAGCGCCCAGTTGATCAGCGTGCTGGCGAGCCCGCAGCCGGCGCCGCCGAGCGCCGGTATGCCGAAGCCGCCGAAGATGAACCAGACGTTGAGCGGAAACTTCAGCAGCAGTGCGCCGATCTGCAGGATCATCGCGAGCCGCGGCTTGCCGGCCGCGTTGGTCAACGCGTTGTAAATGCGGAATACGAGGCTCGCCGGCAGCCCGTACGACAGGATGCGCAGATAGTCGACGGTGCGGTCGTGAAGCGCCGGCGGCGCGTGCGCGACGCGCAGCTGCGGTTCGGGAAAATGCAGCAACAGGAAGCCGGGTGTCGCGAGCAGCCCGGCGAGCCACAGCGCCTGGCGCACTTCCTCGCCGATCTCGGCATAGCGCCGCGCGCCGTAGAGCTGGCCCGCGATCGGCTGCAGCGCGGACAGGATGCCGGTCAGCCCGATATAGACGGACACGTAGATCGACGAGCCGAGCCCGAGCGCGGCGAGGTCGACGGCCGAATAGCGGCCGACCATCGCGGTGTCGATCACGCCGAACGCGATGATCGCGAGCTGGCCGACGAGCACCGGCCACGCGAGACCGACGATGCGACGGATGTCCGCGAACATCGTCAACCGGCCGCCCGGCGATGCGGCGCGCGCCGCTTGACCGGCGTCTTCGGCCGCTCGATGCGCTCATACAGGCGGAAGCGCTCGTCGCGGTCGGCGACGCGGCGGCCTTCCCATACGAGACGCCACACGAATTGCGACATTGCGCTCGGCTCGCCGAAGTCCGCGCGGTCCTGGCGCAGGATCACGTCGCAGTCTTCGGTGAAATCGAAGTGCATGTTGCCGAAATAGGCGAACGTCGCGATCTGCGCATCGCCGAGCCGCACGGGCGAAATGCATTGGTAGTCGGCCGGCAGGTGCGTCGCGATCTGCTGCGCGACGTCGCGGTAGGTCCGGCCGTAGTTGACGATCGGCAGCCACAGCGTCATCAGCAGCACCCACATCAGCGTGGTGCCCGCGCCCGACAGCACGACGCTGCGCCAGAGCACCTTCGGCTGCCGCGAGATGCGCCAGCGCGCGAGCACGCACCAGCACACCGTGACGACGACCGCACAGGCGAACGACAGCGCGTTGAAATGCGGCTCGTAGCCCGGCAGCAGCCGCCCGAGGTTGCGCGCGAGCGGATGCGGGAAACCGGTCAGCGAGGCGAGCCACACGAGCCACACGAAGGTGCCGAGGATCGTGAAGCTGAGCACCGCGAACCAGTCGATCGCGTTGATCGCGCCGCGCTTGAGCGTCGGCAGCGCGAACGTCGCGAGCACCGCGAGCGGCGGCAGCAGCAGCATGTACATGCGGTTCGACTGCTGGCTTTGCAGGATCACGAGCGCGACGAGCGGCACGACGACCGACAGCGGAATCGCGATGTGCGCGCGCCGGCGCATTCCGGCCCAGCTCCACCACGCCCAGATCGCGAGCGGCCATGCGGGCCACGTAAACAGCGGCAGGTTCTTCGCCGCATAGCCGAGCACCGCGGTCGGCGGGCCCGAGAAGCGCATCAGGCTGCCGTGGATCCACTGGTTGAAGAACCACGCGGCGTCGTCGGGCGCTGCGATGAACGCGGCGACCGGCCACAGCGCGAAGATCGCGATCGCGACCGGCACGCCGACGAGCGGCAGGCGCAGGTTGCGCATCTCGGGCGTGACGAGCCACAGCGCGGCCGTGCCGGCGAGCAGCGCGACGACGAGCACCGGGTTGCCCGACAAGCCGACGAGGCCGATCGCCGCACCCCAGCAGAGCGCGCCTTGCAGCGGCTTGTCGATGCCGCGCACGATGCCGTAGACGAGCATCGCGATCCACGCGAACTGCGCGAGCTGCGGTGTCGTTTCGTGTCCGCGCTCCGCGAGGCCGAAGCACGCGACGAGGATCAGCAGCGCGCCGTCGGCGAGCGTGCGGCCGTAGTCGCGCGGCTCGGGCTCGCCGCCGAACGCGTATTTGAACGGCTGGACTTCGGCGCGTCGGCCGAGCAGGTAGGCCGCATACCAGACGAACGCGCACGCGACGCAGAACCAGATGCCGGTATCGACGCGCGACGCGTTGCTCGCATCGACCCAGGGCGCCAGCGCGCGGATCGACAGCGCGCCGAGCCAGTAGCCGAGCGGCCCGTCGCTCGTGATGAACTTGCCGACGAGGTTCGGCAGCAGCCAGTCGTCGTGGTGGCCGGTCGCCATCGTCCACATTACGCCGAAGCCCGCCGCGTCCTCGTTCTTCCACGGATCTCGGCCGAACAGGCCGAACGCCGCGTAGACGAAGCAAAGCGTGAGCAGCAGCCAGCGCGGCAGCGCGCGCGTGGCGGAGGCGGTGAGACGGACGACAGGCTTCATGCAGATGAACGATGTGTGATGAGCGGGCGGCCGCGCGGCCGGGCCGGTTTCGAGCATCCGGCATTGTAGACGCGCGCACGCGCGCGCGGCAGATCATGGCGGGCTCGCGGGCCGGGCCGTGTGCCGGACGCGCGGAGACAAAAAAGGGCAGCCGAGGCTGCCCTTTTGTGCGGAGACCGGTGCGTTGCAGCCACCGGCTGCGGTGCGAAGCTTACTTCGCGACCTTGCCGCTTGCGCGCGAACCGAACTTGTTCTTGAACTTCTCGACGCGGCCGGCCGTGTCCATGATCTTTTGCTGACCCGTGTAGAACGAGTGCGATTCCGACGACACTTCGATCTTCGCGAGCGGGTAGGTCTTGCCTTCGAGCTCGATGGTTTCGCGCGTCTGGATCGTCGAACGCGTGATGAACTTGAAGCCGTTCGACATGTCTTGGAAGACGACTTCGCGGTAATCCGGGTGAATGCCAGGTTTCATGATTTTCCTTGGTGAGAGCGGTAGCCAACCCGCCGCTTGCCGTGCCGATTGGCGCGCTGTGCGCGTATCGGCGACCGTCAAGCCCGGCGCGAGCCACTTGCCTAAGGTCGAAAAACGGCGATTATGCCAGAAAATCAGACGGTTGACGAATAATTTTCACGCCGCGTCGAGCGCGCCCGCGCGCGCCGGATCTTGCCGGTAGTAGCGGGCGAGCAGCCGGTACAGCTCCGGAAATTCGGACTCGAACGCTTGCGGCCGCACGAACAGCGCTTCGCTGCAAACCGCAAAGAACTCGGACGGATGGTCGGCCGCGTACGGATCGATCAGGGAGTCGCGCTCGAAGCGCGCCCAGGCGCGGTCCGGCACGGCGTCGACGCGCGCGCAGAACTGGTCGTATGCGTTGTCGAACACGTCGGCCCAGGTCTGCGCATCGAGGTGCGGCGCATGCCAGCGGCGAAACAGCGGCGGGTAGCCGTCGGCCGCGCCGTTGACCATGTCGATCTTGTGCGCGAATTCGTGGATCACGACGTTGTACGCGTCGCGGCCGTCGGTCATCTGCGCGTCTTCCCACGACAGGATCACGGGGCCGCCTTCCCACGCCTCGCCGCTCGCATCCTGCTCGACCTCGTGCACGACGCCGTCCTCGTCCTGCACGGTCTTGCGGATCACGAACTCGCCCGGATACACCACGACGCCGACCCAGCCGTCGTAGAGCGACAGATCGAGATTCAGCACGGGCAGGCACGCCTGCGCGGCGATCGCGACGATCATCGCGTCGGTCAGCTCGAGCCCGTGCGCCGTGGAGAACGATTTCTTCGCGATGAACAGGCTCGTCAGTTCGCGCAGCCGGCCGAGATCGTCGGGCGACAACGCGTCGAGGAACGGCAGGCGTGCCACGGTGTCGTGCCACAGCGTGTCCGGAATCGGATGGCTGCGCAGCGCGCGATCGCGGCGGCGATCGTCGAGCCAGCGGGTCAGTTTCGAAAGCATGGAGGCGGCGCGCGGAAATCCAAAGCCTGTCTTTTAACTCAATCGATCTCTTTTTGCCATGCCGCGAACACGCCGCCGACGAGCGCGACGCCGGCGAGGAAGTAGAAGCCGTCGAGCGAGGCGAGAAACGACGCCTGCTGCGCGACCATCCGCGCGATCGACGCGACGGCGAGGCCGTGCGCTTCGGTCGCCGCGTGGCCGGCCGCCGCATAACCGTTCGCGAGCGTGTCGAGCGTCTGCCGGAACAGCGGGTCGAACACGTTCGCGCGTTCGACGAGCCGCGTCTGGTGCACCGCGAGCCGATGTTGCTCGACGATGATCACCGACGACGTCGCGAACGTGATCGTCAGCTGCCGCACGATGTTCTTGAGCCGATAGCCGTGCGTGTACTCGTCGATCGCGAAGATCCGGAACGTGAGGTTCGCGACCGGCAGCACGATGAACAGCAGCAGCAGGCCGCGCAACAGCAGCGGCACGACGAGCGCGGCCTCGCCGACTTGCGGCGTGAGCCGCGTCATCCATAGCGTCGCGACGATCGCGATCGCGAAGCCCGGCACGACGAACCATTTCTTGTGCGCGACGTGCTTCGCGTAGCGCAGGTACGCGAACAGCGCGGTGGCCGAAATCAGCGACATCGTGCCGACGAGCCGCCCGGCGTTCTCGACCGGATAGCCGAGCCCCGATTCGAGAAAGCGCGACGACAGATAGCTGAAGCCCGTCGACTCGTAGTAATAGAACATGTAGAGCAGCAGGCCGATCTGGAACGTGCGCTCGCGCAGCGCGTGCAGCCGCACGAGCGGCGTCGGGTGGTTCCACTGCTGATACGCGAACCAGGCGAGCGCGCCGAGCCCCGCGGCGGTCAGGCCGATCAGCATCGGCGAGCCGCTGTACAGCTGGTAGTGCACCTGCTGCATCACGATCTGCAGCGCGCCTTGCGCGAGCGCGAATACGACGTACGGCCAGAAGTGTCCGGAGCCGCGTTCGTCGTCCGGCGTGCGGCCCGAGTCGGGCAGCGTGAGCAGCGCGAGGATCGCGAACGCGATGCCGGCCGGCGCCGTGCACGCGAACAGTGCGCGCCACGTCGAATGCGCGACGAACAGCCCGCCGACGATCGGCGCGAGCGCGCTGCCGAGCAGGATCATGATCAGGAACGCGCGCGTCGCGGGCGGCCTCGTCTGAGGCTTGAAGCTGATCTGGATCAGGATCCGGCACGCGCCCATCATCGGGCCGATGAAGTAGCCCTGAAAGCCGCGCGCGAACGCGAGTTCGAGCGACGTATCGGCGAGCGCGGCCGCGATCGCGCCGAACGAGAACATCAGCATGCAGCCGGCGACGTAGCGGCGATGCCCGAGGCGGTCGACCCACCATTGCTGCTGCAGGATGCCGAGCACGGCCGTGACCGCATACGCGCTCGACGCCCATACGAGTTCGTCCGGCGACGCATTGATGCCGCCCGCGATATAGCTCGCGAAGAACGAGAAGATCGCGTTGTCGAAGTAGTCGAGCCCGGTGACGAGCGCAAGTGCCCAGGGGAACAGGTCCGCGCGCAGGTTCGCGCGGCTCCACAGCGGCGGGCGCCCGGACGTGACGTTCATGCGCGGCCCTTGCCGTGCCGTGCGCCGGCTTCGGCGCGCCGTTGCGCGATCAGTGCATCGGCGTTCTCGCCGGCGAGGCGTCGTTCGACGTAGTCGATGTCGTGCTGCAACTCCTTGCGCAGCGCGACCGCTTCCTTCAGCTCGCGCTGGACGGCCGCGATCCGGCGATCGAGCGTCGCGATCTGCTCGGCGAGCCCTGCGCGGATCTCGCGCAGCGAGGTGTCCGAATAGCGGCGCCGGCCGTCGCCGGTTTCCTCGAGCGGACGCTTGAGCATTTCGGTGATGCCGTGCAGCGAGAAGCCGAGCGCGCGCAATCGCAGGATGCGCGCGAAGCGCTCGAGATCGGCTTCGTCGTACAGGCGGTAGCGGCCCTCGCTGCGCGACGGCGTGACGAGCCCGCGCTCCTCGTAATACTTCAGCGTGCGCGGCGTGACGCCGAGCCGCGCGGCGGCGTCGCCAACGGTCAGCAGCGGGGTGGAGGCGGCATCGGACATGGACGGAGCGCGGATCGTGACGATCCATCATTATAGATCAACCTGTACGTTCACGTTCAGGTTGGCGTGAAAAAACGGCCGCCGGCGCAGGGCGCGGGCGGCCGTCGGGGCGCGCAGCGGCGCTTAGCCGCCGCGGCGCATCAGATCGAAGAACTCGGAGTTGCTCTTCGTCTGGCGGATCTTGTCGAGCAGGAATTCCATCGCTTCGACTTCGTCCATGTCGTGGATGAACTTGCGCAGCACCCAGATCTTCTGAAGGATGTCCGGCTTGATCAGCATTTCCTCGCGGCGCGTGCCCGACTTGTTCAGGTTGATCGACGGATAGACGCGCTTTTCCGCGAGACGGCGCTCGAGGTGCACTTCCATGTTGCCGGTGCCCTTGAACTCTTCGTAGATGACGTCGTCCATGCGGCTGCCGGTTTCGATCAGCGCGGTGCCGATGATCGTCAGCGAGCCGCCTTCCTCGATGTTGCGCGCCGCGCCGAAGAAGCGCTTCGGACGCTGCAGCGCGTTCGCGTCGACACCGCCCGTCAGCACCTTGCCCGACGCCGGGATCACGGTGTTGTAGGCGCGTGCGAGACGCGTGATCGAGTCGAGCAGGATCACGACGTCATGCTTCATTTCGACGAGACGCTTGGCCTTCTCGATCACCATTTCGGCGACCTGCACGTGACGCGTGGCCGGTTCGTCGAACGTCGACGCGATCACTTCGCCCGCGACCGAGCGCTGCATTTCGGTCACTTCTTCGGGGCGCTCGTCGATCAGCAGCACGAACAGGATCACGTCCGGATGGTTCTGCTTGATCGCATGCGCGATGTGCTGAAGCATCACGGTCTTGCCCGACTTCGGCGATGCGACGAGCAGGCCGCGCTGGCCCTTGCCGATCGGCGCGATCATGTCGATGATGCGGCCCGTGACGTTTTCCTCGCCGCGCATTTCGCGCTCGAGCGACAGCGGCTTGTTCGGGTGCAGCGGCGTGAGGTTCTCGAACATGATCTTGTGTTTCGAGGCCTCGGGCGGCTGCCCGTTGACTTTGTCGACCTTCACCAGCGCGAAGTAGCGCTCGCCGTCCTTCGGCGTGCGGACTTCGCCTTCGATCGTGTCGCCGGTGTGCAGGTTGAAGCGGCGGATCTGCGACGGGCTGATGTAGATGTCGTCGGTGCTCGCGAGGTACGACATTTCCGGCGAGCGGAGGAAGCCGAAGCCGTCCGGCAGCACTTCGAGCGTGCCGTCGCCGAAGATCGTCTCTCCCGTCTTGGCGCGCTTTTTGAGAATGGCGAACATCAGCTCCTGCTTGCGCAGGCGGTTCGCGTTTTCGATCTCGAGGCCGTTGGCCATTTCGATCAGTTCGGAGACGTGCAGAGACTTGAGCTCGGATAAATGCATACGGAGAACCCGCCAGGGAGGAGATGCGACGAAAGATATAAAGGGAGGAGGGCGAGCGGAAGCGCTCAGAGACTTAAATGCGTCTTGTAGACGTTTTTTGATTCTAGCATACGCCGATTCGCGCTTGAGCGGCCGATCGGCGGTGCGGCGGCGGACGTGTTGCCGGCTGACAACACGTCCGCGGGACGTGCCGGTATTACAGGTGGCTGTCCAGGAATGCGGTGAGCTGCGACTTCGACAGCGCGCCGACCTTCTGCGCGGCAGCCGCGCCGTTCTTGAACAGGATCAGCGTCGGGATGCCGCGCACGCCGAACTTCGCTGGCGTCGCCTGGTTGTCGTCGACGTTGATCTTCGCGATCTGCAGCTTGTCGCCGTAGTCTTTCGCGACTTCGTCGAGGATCGGGGCGATCATCTTGCAGGGACCGCACCATTCGGCCCAGAAGTCGACGAGGACGGGCTTGTCGGATTTGACGACGTCCTGTTCGAACGATGCGTCGCTGATGTGTTTGATCTGTTCGCTCATTGGGTCAATACCTCTTTCGGTTCGGGGACTGCCTGCTTCGCGCGTTGCGGCGCACCGGCCGCCGAAGCAGCCGGCCGCTGCGGCAGGTAGCTCCGCTCTCCGGGAAAGAAGGGCGTAAGCGCTGCATACCGCGGCTCGCGGGTCGTTCGGGCGTCATATTAGCCTAAATTGCTATCCGTTGCGGGCGGCGATAGTAGCCGCTTTGCAAGTAGGGGTACGACGCGCCGTTCGGCCGCTGCAATCGGCAGGTGGAGGCGTGCACGCAAAATACAAGAGCGCACGGCAAGCGCGAGCGCCGGATGGCAATGCGCCGCGGCACGACCGGCGCGCCATTTATCCGCCGATTTGCGGCGCAGCCGAATAAACGGTCGCATTCGGCGCATAGCGGTGATAGAATACGCCGTGACGGGCCTCCTCGCATGGTGGGCCGGTGAACCTGGTCAGGTCGGGAACGAAGCAGCCACAGCCGTTTTCCGCCAGTGCCGAGGGTCGGGCTCGTCACCTTCCTCCTCGCCCCGTTCGTCGGGCGTTTTTTGTTTCTGCAGTCGATTTTCGTTTCCCCGGTTTTCGCTGTTTCGATGCTGTCAGGTGCAGTCGCGGCCGTGCATCTGGTCGACGATCGTCCTGAGCGTTTCGCCCGTCGCGACGCGTGCGTCGTCAGGCGCCGTCATGCGCCGCGATTGCCGCAGCGCGCGGCGTTTCGCGTGTCGGCGCGCGGCAGCGTTGCTGATACAATTTCCCGATGACCTATCAAGTTCTCGCACGCAAGTGGCGTCCGAAGGATTTCGCTTCGCTCGTCGGCCAGGAGCACGTCGTCAGGGCGCTCACGCACGCGCTCGACGGCGGGCGTCTTCATCACGCGTATCTGTTCACCGGCACCCGCGGCGTCGGCAAGACGACGCTGTCGCGCATCTTCGCGAAGGCGCTCAACTGTGAAACCGGCGTGACGTCGCAGCCGTGCGGTGTCTGCCGTGCGTGCCGCGAGATCGACGAAGGCCGCTTCGTCGACTACGTCGAAATGGATGCTGCGAGTAATCGCGGCGTCGACGAAATGGCCGCGCTGCTCGAGCGCGCGGTGTACGCGCCGGTCGATGCGCGCTTCAAGGTCTACATGATCGACGAAGTGCACATGCTGACGAACCACGCGTTCAACGCGATGCTGAAGACGCTCGAGGAGCCGCCGCCGCATGTGAAGTTCATCCTCGCGACCACCGATCCGCAGAAGATTCCCGTCACGGTGTTGTCGCGCTGCCTGCAGTTCAACCTGAAGCAGATGCCGGCCGGGCACATCGTGTCGCATCTCGAGCGCATTCTCGGCGAAGAGCGCATCGCGTTCGAGCCGCAGGCGCTGCGTCTGCTCGCGCGTGCGGCGCAGGGCAGCATGCGCGACGCGCTGTCGTTGACCGACCAGGCGATCGCCTATTCGGCCAACGAAGTGACCGAAGCGGCGGTGTCGGGCATGCTCGGCGCGCTCGACCAGACTTACATGGTGCGGCTGCTCGATGCGCTCGCGGCCGGCAGCGGTCCCGAGATTCTCGCGATCGCCGACGAAATGTCGCTGCGCAGCCTGTCGTTCTCGACCGCGCTGCAGGATCTCGCGAGCCTGCTGCACCGGATCGCGTGGGCGCAGTTCGCGCCGGGCTCGGTGCTCGACGAATGGCCGGAAGCGGCCGATCTGCGTCGCTTCGCCGAGCTGCTGAGCCCCGAACAGGTGCAGCTGTTCTATCAGATCGCGACGGTCGGCCGCGCGGAACTCGGCCTCGCGCCCGACGAATACGCGGGTTTCACGATGACGCTGCTGCGCATGCTCGCGTTCGAGCCGGCCGTCGGTGCCGGCAGCGCGCCGGGCGGTCAGCCGTCCGTGCCGCGCGCCGTACCGGCGCCGCGTGCGGCTGCCGC
>NZ_KV786865.1:0-1870 GCF_001806955.1 Burkholderia sp. HMSC10F09 | reverse complement strand
CGACGTCGGGGAAGAAGCGATCGTCATCGTGTTCAACGGAGGTGTCTCCGGACCGGGCCGCGAACCGCGGCTCGCGGTCCGGCGGAAAGCCGCGCGATGCGTACCGCTGCATCGCACGGCGGACAACGTCAGTGCCTGGACGCGCACGCGCCCGCGCACTGCGGACTCACTTCGACGCCCACGCGGCGAAGCGCTGCTCGAGCTCGTCGCCGTGGTCGGTCCAGAAGCCGATGTCCTGCAGCACCGCGTTCTTGCCGTTGGCCGGCGAATTCGGCAGATTCGCGAGCGTCTTCGCGTCGAGCGACTTGATCGCGGCAAGGTTCACCGGGCCGTACGCGATGTGCTGTGCGTATGCCTGCTGCGGCTTCGGCGTCAGCGTGTAGGCGATGTACTGCTCGGCAAGCGCCTTGTTCGGCGAGCCCTTCGGAATCGCCCAGTAGTCGAGATCGTAGATGCTGCCGTTCCACACGATCTTCAGGTTCTTGCCTTCCTTGCGCGCCGCGTCGATGCGGCCGCTGAACGCGGTCGACATCACGACGTCGCCGGCAACGAGGAACTGCGGCGGCTGTGCGCCCGCTTCCCACCACTGGATGTTCGGCTTCAGCTCGTCGAGCTTCTTGAACGCACGATCCTGGCCGGCCTTCGTGTTCAGCACCTTGTAGACGTCCTTCGGCGCGACGCCGTCGGCCATCAGCGCGAACTCGAGGTTGTAGCGTGCACCCTTGCGCATCGCACGCTTGCCGGGGAATTTCTTCACGTCCCAGAAATCGGCCCAGCTCGCCGGTGCGGTCTTCAGCTTGTCGGCGTTGTACGACAGCACCGTCGACCAGACGAAAATGCCCGCGCCGCAGGTCTGGTACGCCTCGGGAATCAGATCGGTCTTCTTCGCGATCTTCGACCAGTCGAGCTTCTCGTAAAGGCCTTCGTCGCAGCCGCGGCCGACGTCGCCGGACTCGACGTCGACGACGTCCCAGCTCACGTGCTTCGCCTCGACCATCGCCTTCACCTTCGCCTGCTCGCCGTTGTACTCGACGGCGGTGACCTTGTTGCCGGTCGCCTTCTCGAACGGCTGGTTGAAGGCGGCCTTCTGCGCATCGCCGTTCGCACCGCCGAAGTTGACGACCGTCAATTCGGCAGCGGACGCCGACGCGCCGAATGCGGCCAACGTCAGCGCAACGGCAATACGGCGTGCGGTAAAGCGGGTTCGATTCATGGTGGTTCCTCTCCGGTCGCGGTGAAAATGCGTAGTGGTGGTGATCGACGACAGACTGACAGACTGCGGGGAAACCGGCGGCCGCGCCGGCGTTACGCGAACACGCGCAGATGCGCGGGCGCGAACGACAGCGAAACCGGCGCGCCGGGGAAAAAGTTGTCGAGCGCTTCGGTGCCGAGCGGCACCTTGACGAAGCACTCGCCTTGTCCGGGCACGGCGCAACGCATGCGCACATGATCGCCGAAATAAATCAGCCCGAGCGCTTCGCCCGCGACGCGATTCGCGGCGAGGTCGTGCGGGGCCGGCGGTTCCGGCGCGCGGAAAAGACGCATGCGTTCCGGACGGATGCACGCGATCGCGGCTGCGCCGGGCGCGGCATTCGCGACGTTGCGCCCGACGAGGCGCGTGCCGTCGCCGAGCCGCAGCTCGCAGAACTCGCCGTCGACGCGCGCGATCGTGCCGCGCAGCCGGTTGCTGTCGCCGATGAAGTTCGCGACGAATTCGTTGCACGGCGATTCGTAGAGCCGGTCCACCGTGTCGAGCTGCTGCACGATGCCCTTGTCGAATACCGCCACGCGGTCCGACATCGTCAGCGCCTCGCCCTGATCGTGCGTCACGTAGACGAATGTCACGCCGAGCTTCTCGTGCAGCGCCTTC
>NZ_KV786864.1:20046-20347 GCF_001806955.1 Burkholderia sp. HMSC10F09 | reverse complement strand
GTCGAGGCCGATCAGGTCGATCGCGGCGAGCGCTCGCTCGCGCCGCTCGCGGGCGCCGACGCCGAGCGCCTCGAGGCCGGCCTCGACGTTCTGCAGCACGGTGAGCCACGGGAACAGCGCGAACGTCTGGAATACCATCGCGACGCCTTCGGCCGGCCCGCGCAACGGCTTGCCGAGATACGTGACTTCGCCGCCGGTCGGCTCGATCAGCCCCGCGATGATGCGCAGCAGCGTCGACTTGCCGGAACCGGAACGGCCGAGCAGCCCGACAATTTCGCCTTCGCGCAGCGACAGGTTCGCG
>NZ_KV786864.1:0-20026 GCF_001806955.1 Burkholderia sp. HMSC10F09 | reverse complement strand
ACGCGCAGGATTTCTTCGCCGATGCGCGGCACCTGCGACGGCGGCGTAGACGGCATCTGCACGGGGGCGTTCACAACGGTCGGGTTTTGCATCGCGCTTACTCTCAGTCCAGACGAAGCCGGGATTCGGCATAGGCGTACATCGGACGCCACAGCAGACGGTTGAACAGCGTGACGAACAGCGACATCACGGCGATGCCGAGGATGATCTTGGGGAAATCGCCGGCGGCCGTCATCTCTGCGATATACGCGCCGAGGCCGTGCGCAACGACTTTCGTGTCGCCCCACTGCACGGCTTCGGACACGATGCTCGCGTTCCACGCGCCGCCCGACGCCGTGATCGCGCCCGTCACGTAATACGGAAAGATGCCGGGCAGCATCGCCTGCCGCCACCACTGCCAGCCGCGGATCCGGAAGTTCTTCGTCGCTTCCTTGTAGTCGTTCGGGTAAGACGTCGCGCCGGCGATCACGTTGAACAGGATATACCACTGCGTGCCGAGCACGATCAGCGGCGACAGCCAGATATCGGCATTCAGATGCCAGCGGACGATTGCAATCACGAACACGGGAAACAGCAGGTTCGCCGGGAACGCTGCAAGGAACTGCGCGAGCGGCTGGATCTTCTCCGCGAGCGCCGGACGCAAGCCGATCAGCACGCCGAGCGGCACCCACACCACCGACGCGATCGCGATCAGCACGATCACGCGCAGCAGCGTGATCAGCCCGAGCACGACGACGTGTCCGACGTCGGCGATCGTCACACCGGTGCTCACATACGACACGACGCGCGCCGCGACGTAGACGGTCAGCACGATCACGGCGGCTGCCCAGACGAAGTCGCCGAGTCGCGACGGGCTGCGCCGCGCCGTCTCGCGCACGCGCATCGCATCGAACGCATGCACGCGCAGCCGCACGCGCGCGGCCTGCGACAGCAGCCAGCCCGCCGGCACGAGCAGCTGATGAATCGCGCGCGTGCGGCGCAGCAGGTCGAGCAGCCACGATTGCGGCGCATCGCCGGCGCTCGTGTTCTCCATGCGGAACTTGTCGGCCCACGCGACGAGCGGCCGGAACAGCAGTTGGTCGTAGGCGAGGATCACGACCGTCATCGCGACGATCACCCAGCCGACCGCGCCGAGATTCTGTTCGGCGATCGCCTGCGCGAGGTAGGCGCCGATGCCCGGCAGCGTGATCGTCCGGTTGCCGACCGTGATCGCCTCCGACGCGACGACGAAGAACCACCCGCCCGACATCGACATCATCATGTTCCAGACCAGCCCCGGCATCGAGAACGGCACCTCGAGTTTCCAGAAGCGTTGCCAGCCGGTCAGATGGAAGCCGCGCGACACTTCATGGAGATCGCGCGGCACCGTGCGCAGCGCCTGGTAGAAGCTGAACGTCATGTTCCACGCCTGACTCGTGAAGATCGCGAAGATCGCCGCGAGTTCGGCGCCGAGCACGCGCCCCGGAAACAGTGCAAGGAAGAACGTGACCGTAAAGGAGATGTAGCCGAGCACGGGCACCGACTGCAGGATGTCGAGGATCGGAATCAGCACCATCCCCGCGCGACGGCTCTTCGCTGCGAGCGTGCCGTAAATCAGCGTGAACGCGAGCGACGCGACCATCGCGGCAAGTATCCGCAGCGTCGTGCGCAGCGCGTATTCGGGCAAGTTCGACGGAGCGAGCGAGATCTTCTGCGTCTGCAGCGTCGCGATCGGCGCGAGCGTCTCGCGGAAACCGACGATCGCCATGGCGAGCACGCAGATGATCAGCGGAAACGCGACGGCATCCCAGCAGTTGGGCACGACGCGCCACGCGGACGCGTTCGCGGTGCGGTTCGGATCGAAGCTGATGGCCATCGGTAGCGTGTGTTCCGTTCGATTGAAAGACGGCGTCGTGCCGGCGCCGCGCTCGGCGACGCCCCCGTCGTCGCGACGCCGAACCGGTCACGCAGCCTATCGGGCGGCGGTGACGCGAATATGACGTGCCGATTACAAGACATTGACGCGTCACGGATCAATGCATCAAGCGCCGCCGCGCGCGGGAATAAATCGGCCGCTCGCCCGGTATCGCATGCGCAATGCGCCGGTCATTCCGCGGACGCTCCGGCCGTCCCGCTTCCGTCACACGATTGCGAGGCTCACATGTCTTCATCGAATCCTTCCCGCCCGTCGCGTCGCCGCGCGATCCAGTGCATGGCGTTCGGCGGGCTCGGCACGCTGTTCATGCTGTCGGGCGGCGTGCTCACGCCGCTCGATCTCGCACGCGCGCAGGCCGGCACACGCCCGGGCGCGGGCCAGCCGCTGTTTCTGCAGATCAGCGACACGCACATCGGCTTCAACAAGGACGCGAATCCGGACGTCGCCGCGACGCTCGCGCAGACGATTGCGCTCGTCAACGCGATGCCCGAGACGCCCGCGCTGGCGATCCACACGGGCGACATCACGCATCTGTCGAAGCCCGACGAGTTTGACCGCGCCTCGCAGCTGCTGTCCGGGCTACGCGTGCCCGAGCTGCACACGGTGCCTGGCGAACACGACGTGACGGACGGCTCGGGCGCCGAGTACTTCCGCCGCTTCGGCCGCGCGTCCGACAATCGCGGCTACTACAGCTTCGATCATGCGGGCGTGCACTTCGTCGCGCTCGTGAACGTGATGCATTTCAAACCGAACGGACTCGGCAGCTTCGGCGACGATCAGCTCGCATGGCTCGCGCAGGATCTGAACGGCCGCACGTCGAGCACGCCGATCGTCGTGTTCTCGCACATGCCGATGTGGACGATCTACGAACCGTGGGGCTGGGGCACCGGCGATGCGCCGCAGGCGCTCGCGCTGCTGCGCCGCTTCGGCTCGGTCACCGTGCTGAACGGGCATATCCACCAGATCGTGTCGAAGGTCGAGGGCAACGTGACCTTTCATACCGCGCGCTCGACCGCGTTCCCGCAGCCGACCGCCGGCAACGGGCCGGGCCCCGTGCCGCTCACGGTGCCGCGCGCGCAGCTCGCGAAGATGCTCGGCGTGACGACGGTCGAGTTCAGCGGCGCGCCGGCGGCATCGGCACTGCATGACACAACGCTCGCGTGAACCACGGGGAGACCGACATGAACCGCCTGCTTCCATCGCGCGCCCTCGCCGCGTGGTTCGCCTCGGCAATCGTCGCCGGCATGCCGTGCGCGGCCTCCGCGCAATCGACCGCCGGCCCGCTCGTGACGATCCGCAACTTCATGTTTTCGCCGATGTCGACGACGATCAAGGCCGGCACGACGATCACCTGGAAAAACCTCGACGCCGAACCGCACACGGTCGTCAACGATGCCGGGATCTTCCATTCGAGCGCGCTCGATCAGAACGATACGTACGCGTACCGCTTCGACAAGCGCGGCGTCTATCACGTGTTCTGCGGGATTCATCCATACATGAAGGAGACGATCACCGTCGAATGACGCTGCGCGGCCGGTGCGCGTGTGCGCTCGCCGAGCGCGGACCGCGCGCGCGATCGATCGCCTACACTGGTTCCATCCGGCCGGAACCCGCCGGCCGTCACCGACGACGAGGCAAGCGATGACGGCAAATCAACCTTCACCCCCGAAGCTGCCCGGGCAGGTCGTGCTCGTGCTGCAGGGCGGCGGCGCGCTGGGCGCCTATCAGCTCGGCGTGTTCGAAGCGATGGACGCGTCGGGCATCGAACCCGACTGGGTGATCGGCACGTCGATCGGCGCGATCAACGCGGCGTTGATCGCGGGCAACCGGCGCGCGCAGCGTGCGCAACGGCTCGCCGAGTTCTGGCGCCGCGTGACGGAGCGCCCGGCCGCGTACGTGCCGGGCTTCCCGGCGAGCTGGGACAAGATCTGCTCCGAACTGGCCGTGATCGGTGCGGGCATCCCCGGCTTCTTCCGGCCGAATCCCGATGCGTGGCTGGGGCCGCTCGCGCACGTCGGCGTCGATCGCGCGTCGTACTACGTGGTCGAGCCGCTGCGCGACACGCTCGCGTCGCTGATCGATCCCGATCTGCTGAATGCCGGACGTCCGCGGCTGACGGTCGGCGCCGTGAACGCGTGTACGGGCGAGATGCGCTATTTCGATTCGCGCGACCAGCGGCTCGGCATCGACCACGTGATGAGCTCGGGCGCGCTACCGCCCGCGTTTCCGGCCGTGCGCATCGACGAGGCACCGTACTGGGACGGCGGCATCTATTCGAATACGCCGGTCGAGGTCGTACTCGACGATTCGCCGCGCCGCAGCTCGATCATCTTTTCCGTGCAGATGTGGAACCCGGTCGGCCCGGAGCCGCAAAGCATCTGGCAGGTATCGGAACGTCAGAAGGACATCCAGTACGCGAGCCGCACCGACAGCCATATCGCGCGCCAGCAGCAGATCCACCGCCTGCGCCACGTGATCCGCGAACTCGTGATGCGCCTGCCAGAAGCGGAGCGCTCGTCGCCGGACGTGCAGGCGCTCGCCGCGTGGGGCTGCCAGACGACGATGCGCGTGATCAAGCTCGCGGCGCCGCGGCTCGACGGCGACGACCAGTGGAAGGACATCGACTTCACGCCGTCCGGCATCGCGGCGCGCCGGCAGGCCGGCTTCGAAGCGGCGATGCAGGCGATCGCCGCACGGCCGTGGGAGATGCCGATGGATCCGACCGAAGGGTTGACCGTCTACAGCCCCGAAGAAAACCGCGTCGGCGAACGGCACGCGTGAGCGCGCGACGCCTGCGCTAGCCGAGCGCGAGCTGCAGAAAGTTGCGCACGACGGGCGACGGATCGTCGGCGCGCGACGCGACGCCGAGCCGCGCGCGCAGCGCGGCGTTCGCGATCGGACGATAGACGACGCCGGCAATCCGCACCTGCGTGATCGCGTCGGGGACCAGCGAGACGCCGAGCCCCGCGGCGACCAGCGTGACCGCAGACGCCATCTGCGGGGCCGGCTGCGCCATCCGCGGCTGGAACCCGGCCGCATTGCACGCGGCGACGATGTCGTCGAACAGCGTACTCCCGGCCTCGCGCGGGACCTGCACGAACGACTCGTCGGCGAGCTCCGCGAGCGCGATCTGGCGCCGCCGCGCGAGCCGATGCGCGACCGGCAGCGCGACGAACATCGGCTCCTCGTCCCACTCCGCGATGCGCAGCACGGGAGCGATCCGCTGCCGCGGCCGCACCAGCGCGACGTCGAGCCGCCCCGCTTCGAGCTCGGCGAGCAGCACGCCGGACGTCGCTTCGAGCAACGTGAGCTCGGCCTGCGGAAACGCTTCGCGGAAACGGCGCAGCAGATCCGACACCTTCGAATTGAACGCAGCCGTCCCGGTGAAACCGACGCGCAGATGCCCGATTTCGCCGCGTGCGGCGCGTCTTGCCGCGCGCGATGCGCGTTCCGCGTCGTCGAGCACGCGGCGCGCCTCGTCGCGAAACACTTCGCCGGCCGTCGTCAGCTCGGCGCCGCGCGCGGTGCGCCTGAACAATTCGACGCCAAGCTCGTTCTCGAGCGCCTTGATCTGCTGACTGAGCGGCGGCTGCCCGATTCCGAGCGTTTCCGCGGCCTTCGTGAAATTGGACGTGGCGGCCACGGCCAGAAAATAACGGAGATGCCGAAGTTCCATGCGTTGCGTCCTGCGCCCGTGGCGGAGATGCCGATTGGCACGCCGCAGCCAGTGGAAAAACATATGGCTGCGGTTCTTTTCATATATTGGACATATGTTCCGGTGCGCGCAAGAATACACGCATTCCCTGCCACATCGGACCTGTCCATGTCTTCGTCCACGATTGCGTCGTCTGCGCACGGCGCGTCGAAAGTCGCACCCGACGCGCTTCCGGCCGGCGTGTCGCCACGCTCGGCCGCATACAAGCGCATCGCATTTGCGCTGTTTCTTGCCGGCTTCTCCACGTTTTCGCTGCTGTATTGCGTACAGCCGCTGCTGCCCGCATTCGCGCGCGAATTCGGCCTCGGCGCGGCGTCCAGTTCGCTCTCGCTGTCGCTGTCGACCGGCGCGCTCGCGGTGTCGATCCTCTGCGCGGGCGCCTTGTCCGAGCGGTTCGGCCGCCGCGGGCTGATGTTCGCGTCGATGACGCTCGCGGCCGCGTTCAACCTGCTCGCGGCGCTCGCGCCCAACTGGCAGCTGCTGCTCGTGTGGCGCGCACTCGAAGGGTTCGCGCTCGGCGGCGTGCCGGCCGTCGCAATGGCCTATCTGGCCGAGGAAATCGCGGCCGAAGGGCTCGGTTTCTCGATGGGTCTGTACGTCGGCGGCACTGCGTTCGGCGGCATGATCGGACGAATCGGGATGAGCGCGCTCGAGGAATATTTTTCGTGGCGCACCGCGATGCTGACGATCGGCATCGTCGACCTGATCGCCGCGGTCGCGTTCGTGCTGCTGCTGCCGCCGTCGCGGCGCTTCGTGAAGCGCACCGACCTGACGCTGCGTCACCATCTGCGGCTCTGGCATGCGCAGCTGCGCCACGCGCGACTGCCGTTCGTGTTCGCGATCGGCTTTCTCGTGATGGGCGCCTTCGTGACCGTGTACAACTACGCCGGCTTCCGCCTGATGGCCGCGCCGTTCAACCTCCGTCCGGCCGTATGCGGGCTGATTTTCGGCGCGTATCTGTTCGGGATGGTGTCGTCGTCGACGGCCGGCGCGCTCGCCGACCGCCTCGGCCGCGCACCGGTGCTGACGAGCGGCATTCTCGTGTTTGCCGCGGGCCTCGCGCTGACGCTTTCGCATTCGCTCGTCGCGATCGTCGTCGGGATCGTGCTCGTCACGATCGGCTTTTTCGTCGCGCATTCGGTCGCGAGCGGCTGGGTCGGCTATCTTGCCGGTCCGGCAAAGGGGCACGCGGCATCGTTGTACCTGCTCGCCTACTACGTCGGCTCCAGCGTGCTCGGCTCGCTCGGCGGCACGTTCTGGCAACGCGGCGCGTGGACGAGCGTCGCCGCTTACGTCGCGGTGCTGCTCGTGCTCGGATTGCTGGCCGCGCGGCGCCTCACGCGCGGTAAGTAACGTCGCGTTGGAGAAACGGGCCCACATCGCAGCGATTTGACCCTCGCGATGCGCGGCCTATCAACCCCATTGAGACCAGTGCTTTCAAATATATCGGAAAAATCCGATATAAGATTCGGCCATTGACGATATCCGTTGCCCTTCGATCGCCACCTGCCGATCCATGCCGACCGAACCCGACATCGACGCGATCCTGAAAGCGCTCGCGAATCCCGTGCGCCGTGAAATCCTCGTATGGCTGAAAACGCCGGACGTGCATTTCCCGGATCAGACGCTGCCGTACCACCACGGCGTATGCGCCGGGCAAATCGACGCGCGCTGCGGGCTGTCGCAGTCGACCGTCTCCGCGCATCTCGCGACGCTGCAGCGCGCGGGGCTCGTGACGTCGACGCGGGTCGGCCAGTGGGCGTTCTTCAAGCGCAACGAGGCCGTCATCGACGCGTTTCTCGACGCACTGCGCCGAGAACTCTGACCATCCGGCCGAACCGGCCATGCGGGCCCGCGCCGCGCGACGCGCACGCCGATCCCGCCCTTCGTGAAGAGGTAATCCGTATGCCTACGCTGTTCGACCCCGTTACCCTCGGCGACCTGAAGCTGCCGAACCGCATCGTGATGGCACCGCTGACGCGCAGCCGCGCCGGCGACACGCGCATCCCGAACGACCTGATGGCGCGCTACTACGCCGAACGCGCGTCGGCGGGCCTGATCATCAGCGAGGCGACGTCGGTCACGCCGCAAGGCGTCGGCTATGCGGGCACGCCCGGCATCTGGTCGGACGAGCAGGTCGAAGGCTGGAAGCGCGTGACGCAGGCCGTTCATCGCGCGGGCGGCCGCATCGTGCTGCAGCTCTGGCACGTCGGCCGGATCTCCGATCCGATGTTCCTGAACGGCGATCTGCCGGTCGCGCCGAGCGCGATCGCGGCGGGCGGCCACGTGAGCCTCGTGCGTCCGCAGCGGCCGTTCGTGACGCCGCGCGCGCTCGAACTCGACGAGATCCCCGGCATCGTCGCGGCCTACCGCAAGGGCGCCGAAAACGCGAAGGCGGCCGGCTTCGACGGTGTCGAGATCCACGGCGCGAACGGCTATCTGCTCGACCAGTTCCTGCAGGACAGCACGAACCGCCGTACCGACGCATACGGCGGCCCGATCGAAAACCGCGCGCGACTGCTGCTGGAATTCGTCGACGCGGCGATCGACGTGTGGGGCGCCGGACGTGTCGGCGTGCACCTCGCGCCGCGCGGCGATGCACATACGATGGGCGACTCCGACCCGGCCGCGACGTTCGGCTATGTGGCGCGCGAACTCGGCCGTCGCCGCATCGCGTTCATCTTCACGCGCGAGTCGTACAGCGGCGACCACCTGAGCCCGCAGTTGAAAGAGGCGTTCGGCGGCCCACTGATCGCGAACGAGCAGTTCACGTTCGACAGCGCGCAGGCCGCACTCGCGCGCGGCGACGCCGACGCGATCGCATGGGGCAAGCTGTTCATCGCGAATCCGGACCTGCCGCGCCGCCTCGAACTCGGCGCGCCGCTGAACCAGCCGGTGCCGGAAACCTTCTACGCGGAAGGCGAGACGGGCTACACCGACTATCCGGCGCTCAGCGACGCCGCCTGAGCGTCGTCCTTCGCGTGTTCACGCGCGCACGTCCGCGCGCATGAACACGCGCTGCGTCTCGTCGAGGCCGCGCGCGACGTGATGCGCGCGGATCGCGCGCAGCGTGTCGTCGAGCGTCGCGTCGTCGAGCACGCGAAAGCCGAGCCGCGCGTAATACGGCGCATTCCACGGCACGTCGCGAAACGTCGACAGCACGATCTGCGCGATCGCCTGTTGCGCCGCGCACGCCATTACGTGCTCGATCAGTCGCGCGCCGATCCGCCGCCCGGCGTGGGACGGCGCAACGTCCAGTTCCTCCAGATAGAGCCGCTGCGCATCGAGCAGCCGATAGAACGCGAAGCCGACGCAGGTGTGCTGCGCGTCCGTGTCGACCGCGACGTACGCGTGCCCGGCATCGATTCGCGCGAGCACGTCCGCTGCGTCGGTCGCGCCGCCGTCCGCGATGCCGTGCATGCCGAGCGCGCGAAAACGGTGCGCGGCGGCAATCTCGACGGCGGCCATCGCAGGGGCGTCTTCGCGGGTGGCGGGTCGAATGCGGATCGAATCGGTCATTGCGGCAGTACACGGTCTGGAACGCCCGTCACTATAATCGAACGTTCCGAATGCGTTCGTCCCCGAGGTTCGCCATGTCGCTGTCCGCGCTTGCCGTCTTTGCCTTCGCACTGCTCGTCACCGCCGGCACGCCCGGCCCCAGCGTCGCCGCGCTCGTCGCGCGCGTGCTGACGAACGGCGTGCGCGACGTGCTGCCGTTTCTCGCCGCGATGTGGATCGGCGAAGCGCTGTGGCTGACGCTCGCGGTCGCCGGGCTGTCCGCATTCGCGCGCACGTTCGAGACGGGGCTGCTCGTGCTGAAGTTCGCGGGCGTCGCCTACCTGCTGTTTCTTGCGTGGAAGATGTGGAGCGCACCGACCGACGGCGGTGCCGACGAGCTGCCGCGCGGACAGTCGCCGGTACGGATGTTCGTCGCCGGCGCGCTGGTCACGCTCGGCAACCCGAAGATCATGCTGTTCTATCTCGCGCTGCTGCCGACGATCGTCGATCTGACGCACGTCGGCGTCGTCGCGTGGGCGGAACTGGTCGGCACGATGCTCGCGGTCCTGATCTTCGCCGACTGCTTCTGGTCGCTGCTGGCGATGCGCGCGCGGTCGTTCCTGACGTCCGCGCGTGCGAAACGGATCGCGAACCGCACGAGCGCGACCGCGATGGCCGGGGCGGCGGTCGCGATCGCGACGCGCTGACGCCCTTGCCCATCCGCGGCGCGCGCACGAACGCGCGTCGCCATGCGCCGCGGGAGTGCGCGCCCGGCGGGACGCGCGACGCGTTCAGCAGCCCGACGCGCGCGGCACGCGCTCCACCTCGAGCCCGAACCACGGCCGCACGCGCGTGCCGATCACGTTGCCGGCAAACGCGGCGACGAGCCACAGCCAGCCGTGCAGGCTGCCCGACACGATCCCGCTGAAATACGCGCCGATATTGCAGCCGTACGCCAGCCGCGCGCCGTAGCCGAGCAGCAGCCCGCCGACGACGGCCGCCGCGAGCGAGCGCAGCGGCACGCGCCACACCGGCGCATAGCGTCCGGCGAGCGACGCGGCGAACATCGCGCCGATCACGATGCCGATGTCCATCATCGACGTCACGTCGCGCGTGACTGGCGCGGCGAGCGCGGCCGCGTTCGCTTTCGCGGTCCAGTACGGCCAGCTTGCGACGTCGACGCCGAGCGCCGCGGCAACCTTGGCGCCCCACAGCGCGAACGCGGACGTGACGCCCCACGGCCGGCCGGACAGCGCGAGCGTCGCGAAGTTGAGCACCGCGAGCGCGATCGCGCCGCCGATCAGCGGCCACGGCCCGTAGAGCCAGCGCGCGGATGCATTGGCGCGCAGTTCCGGCGCGACGAGCCGCCCGTGGCGCCGCTTTTCGACGACGACCGTGAGCGCCGCAATCGCCGCGAACAACAGCCAGCTGCCCGCGAGCGCCGGCAGCGCGCCGAACGACTTGACGACCGAAACCGGCGGCAGCGACGGCAGCGCGGTCCAGAACGGCATATGCGCGGTCGCGATCACCGAGCCGGCGACGAACGCGGCGAGCGTGACGAGCATCCGCGTCGAACCGCCGCCGACCGTATACAGCGTGCCGGACGCGCACCCGCCGCCGAGCTGCATCCCGATCCCGAACAGGAACGCACCGACGACGACCGACGTCCCCGCGGGCGACACGAGCCCCGTCACCGGCTTGCCGAACAGCGTGCCGGCCGCGAGCGCCGGAAAGAACAGCGCGGTGCCGATCGCGAGCATCACCATCTGCGCGCGCAGGCCGGCGCCGCGACCGTCGGCGATGAAGACGCGCCATGCGGACGTGAAGCCGAACGCCGCGTGATACAGCGTGACGCCGAGCAGCGCGCCGACGACGAACAGTGCGGCGATCCGCGCGTCCGCGACGCGCGCAAGATAGGTTGTACCGACAACGATCGCGATCGCCGCGACCGCGAGCGATTTCGCATTGACGTCCGCGCGACGCGGCATGGACGATGCCAAATCCGACATGACTTCTCCCCTGTGAAGCGCTTGAATACGCAAAACCGCCATTTTCGCGCGTTTGCGCGCACTTCGCAGGGGGCCGGAACGACGCGCGTTGCATGGGCGACCGCGCGTCGGCGATTCAGAAATTCACCCGGATCCCGCCCATGATCACCAGTTGCCGGTTCGAATTGCTGTTCGCGAGTACCGGAATCTGCGCGTTGTTCACCGGCTGCCCGTTCGCGTCGGTGCCGAGGCCGGTGCCGCTCGCGAGCTGGCCGATAGCGACTGCATACAGCGCGGTCCGCTTCGACAGGCTGTAGTTCGCGCCGACGTTGAGCTGATGGAAGCGCGTCGTGCCGCGCGTGTCGGTATGCGCGGCATTGAAGAGGTACGCGATGCCGCCCTGCAGCGCCGGCGTGAACAGATACGTGACGTTCAGCTCGCCGATGTCGAACGTGAACGCATGCGGCCGCGGCTGCGCGGCCGTCGTCAGATACCGGCTGTCGTCGAGCCGCGTATGCGTATAGGTGAGCGCGATCGTCGCCGCGCCGAGCGTCAACGAACCGCCCGCGCCGAACGCGCGCATCGAACGGACGTCCTGCAGCAGGCACAACATCGCGCCCGGGTTGCTGCATGCGAAATCGCCGATATAGCCGTTCGCGCCGCCGAGCGCTGCATCGAGCGGCTGCCGCAGGTTCAGATAGCCGACCGACAGCGCGACGGGCGCGCGGCTGTACGTCGCGGCGAGCGCATAGCCGCGCTTCGCGGCGAAATCGCCGGCCTGCCCGCCGAAGCTGAACGTACCGCCGAACGTCAGCCCGCGAAAATCGGCGCTCGTGAACTTCACCGCGTTGTTGAAGTTGAAGGCGGCGTTCAGGTTGTCGACGTCGCCGAGATGCGACCCGTACGGCGTCGCCCAGTTGTTGCTCGACACGTACGCGCCGAGCATGTCGGTATACGAGTCGTACTGGCGGCCGAGCCCGAGCGTGCCGATCCCGTCCTGCCGCAGCCCGGCCCATGCCTGGCGGCTGAAGGCGGTGCCGCCCTGCAGCGCCTGCCCGTTCGCGGACAGGAACTGCTGTTCGAGCGTGAATACCGCGTCGAGGCCGCCGCCGAGCGGCTCGGCGCCCTGGAACCCGAAGCGCGACGGCACGAGATTGCCGCCGCCCATCTGCCACGCATGACCGCCGCCCGTGCTGCCGTCGGCGCGCGTGAACTGCTGGTTCGTCGAATAGAGAATGCCGGTATCCACGGTGCCGTACAGCGTCACGCCGCCCGAGGTCTGCGCGTACGCATGCGCGCAGCCGAGCGCGGCAACGGCCGCGGCGAGTCGTCCGATCTTCATGTCCCGTCCCTCTGATGGAGTCGATCCGGACTCCGGATCGATTGCGTTGTCGATGTGACGGGACTCTATCCAGCGAAAATTCGCGACCTCTATCGCAAATCGGCAAACCGTCGCGTGCGCGACGGACGACGCGCGGCGCGCATCATTCGGGGCGCTGCGTCTGCGACGGCAGCTCGCCGAACAGGTCGCGATATTCGCGCGCGAAGTAGCCGAGATGCGTAAAGCCCCAGCTCGCGGCCGCTTCGCCGACGCCGAGTTGCTGCGCCGACGTCGTGCGCAGCAGGCGTCGCACCGCATTCAGCCGGATCGTGCGCAGATACGCGACCGGCGTGACGTCGGCGACGCGCTGGAAGCTCGTCTGCAGCGTCCGACGGCTGCAGCGCAGCGCGCGGCACAGCTCGAGCACGGTCACGGGTTCTTCGGGCCGATCGCGCAGATACTTCTCGCAGCGGCTGACGATGTCGCTGTAGGTCGCGTGCGTGATGTCGCGCCGCTCGACGCCGATGCCCTGGTCGAGCGCGTCGAGAAACACGCAGAGCATCGCGTCGCGGAACATCTTGCGCGTGGCCGCGTATTCGAGGCAGCCGGGGTTGCGCTGCGCCTCGTCGATCAGCGACGACAGCCGCGCACCGAGCGCGGCGCCCTGTTCGTCCGACAGGCGCGTCACGTGCCGCAGCCTGCGGGCGCCGGTGGCGGTTGCGCAAGAGCGGGCACCGCGCGGGCCGGCCGCACCTACGCCGGCCGCGCCTACGCCGGCCGCGCCAAATTCCACCTCGCACAGCTCGTCGATCATGTCCGACGCCGCGCTGATGCCGACGAGCCCCATGCCCTCCGGCGTATGGAATTCGAAATCCTCGCCCGCGCGCAGCGCGAGCAGCGCATAGCCGTCGACCGGCTGGCGCTGGAACGTGCCGGCGAGCGGCACCGACAGCGGGACCGCGAGCGACGTGCGGCCGGCCGGCGCGAGGCCGGTCTGCGCGACGCGCCGGTTCGTCGTTTCGCGAAAGAAGTGGAAATCGTCGTACAGCACCTGCGTGACGGTGCCGCGGAACCGGCCCGGCGTCATCTGGCGGTAGACCTGGTGCCAGCCCGCGATCGCGAGCCCGTGGTCGTGCACGTCTTCGTGCGAACGTGACTGGAACAACATCGGCGCCTCCGGTAAAACCCTGATCCCTGCTCGCGGCCGCCGGACTGCGGGCGGCGCGCCACGCCACAGCTTACCCGTGCAAAATCCCGTGCAGCGCACCTTCGAACGCGGCGCATGCAGCGTGCAGCGCGGCCGCCTGCTCGTCGATCAGGCGCACATAGCGGCGAAACGACGGCATCCGGTTCACGACCTCGCTGCCGCCGAACGGCACGATCGCGAGCGTCCAGCGCCCGTCGTGCGCGTCGATCGTGCACGTGCTCAGATGAAGCCGGCGCAGCGCGCCGGCGAGCGCTGCATCGGCGGCCAGCGCGGCGAGCGCGCGGCAGAAGCGCGGATCGCTGCCCGACGCCGCGACGATACGGATGCCGGTGCGGCGCACCCAGCCCGTCTGCTGCACCTGCGCGCGACCGCACGCGGCCGGTCCGCATGCGGCCGTCGCGATCGTCACGCTCACCGTATGCATCAGGAACTGGCGCTCGATTCTTTCGGTCAGCGTCACGCACACACCGTTCGGCAGCCGCGCGGCGCCCGGTTCGTCGCGCGCGTCGTGCACGGCCTGCAGATCCACGCGCACGCGCGCGGCCACCGCGCCAGGCCGATGGCCGGCCGGCAGCGCGTCGTGTCCCGCGCGGCGCCGGGCGAATACGGCGTTCATTGCGCGACGTGTTCGTTGCGCAGCACGTCCTCGACCGGAACGGGCCGGAACGGATGCCGGCGCTGCACGACGACGGTCCAGAACAGCGCATACAGCGCCGTCAACCCGAGCATTGCGCCGAACGGCACGTAGACGTCGCGCGCGTTCATCCCCGGCGGTGTGATGTACCAGATCGCGAGCACGATGCCGACGCTCGACACGATCTGCGGCAGCGGAAACCACGGCGAACGGTACGGACGCGGCAAGTCCGGGCGCCGGATGCGCAGCATCACGACCGACGCCGTCACGAGCAGATAGGCGGTGCCCCATGCGCAGGTCGCGGCGAGCACGAGATGCAGGATGCTGTCGAGGTTGCCGTTGATGAGCCATGCATGAACGATCGGCACCGCGGCGGCGGCCACGATTCCGACCACGGGCGTCCTGAAGCGCGGATGCAGATACGCGAAGCAGCGCGGCAGCGCACCGTCGATCGCCATGCCGTACAGAATCCGCGGCAGGCCGGCCATCAGCGTATTGATCGTCGCCGCGCCCGCGCAGAGAAACGCGATACCGAACCAGATGCGGCCGAACGGGCCGAGCACCTGCAGCGCGAACGCGGGAATCGCGCCCGGTGTGTCGAGCAGATGCGTGAGGCCGTCCGCGCTGACCGGCACGTTCGGCACCTGACGGCGGATCGCCGCGCCGTACAGGAACATGCAGAGCGCGACGCCGACGAGCCCGAGCGCCATCGCGCGCGGAATCGTGCGGCCCGGCGCCTTCATCTCCGGCGCGAGTGGCGTGACGAACTCGCAGCCGACGAACATGAACATCGCCATCCCGACCAGCGACAGCACGGCCGGCACCGACGTGCCGACGGTCGAGCCGCCGAACCAGCCGTCGAGATGCACGGCCGGCGCCGCCGCGAGCCCGAGAATCCCGAAGATCATCAACGACAGCCACATGCCGGCCGTCAGCACGATCTCGAGCTTGCTGAACACCTTGATGCCGATGATGTTCGTGATCGCGAACGTGATCACGAGGCCGACGCCGACGAGCCACGAGCTATTGTGTTTCTCGAGCGCGGCATTCAGCGATTCGAAATTGACGAGCGCCATGATGCCGCTGAGGATCGTCTCCGCAGTGCCCGCGAACACGTGTACGAGGAAATACGCGGAAATCGTGCCGGTGATCGCCCAGAAGCGGCCGAGCCCGCACGACAGGTAATCGTAAACCGAGCCGGCCGTCGGCAGCATCGCGGCAGCCTCCGAGAACGTGGTCGCCTGCGCCTGCATCATCACGAACGCGATGATCATCGCGACCGCGAATGCCCAGCCGCCCATCCCGAAACCCGAGGTCGCGGTGAGGATCACCGGGCTCGCCATGATGAGCCCGACCGCACTTGCCAGCGCGGTCGGAAATCCGACCGCCCCCGCCTTCAGCGCGGCGCCGCCGGTTTGCGCCGCTGCGCCCGTCGACGCGCCGGCCGCCGCGTCCGTCATGCCAGACCATCCCGACATCTTCGTCTCCTTCGTTCATTGAGCGGCCGCCGCGCTTCTAGGCGCGCGGCGTGCCGTCGATCCGACCTTCATCCGATGTCGAAAAAATACGCAGGCAAAAATGCGGCGGGATAGCGCAAATCGGCAAACCGGTGGGCGGACGCGGGCCGCGGCACCTGCGCAATCCACGACGCCCGCGCCGGCGCCGTCATGCGACCGGTACGGCCTCGAAGCCCGCGGCGAGCGCGTCGACGATCCGGTCGAGTTCCGGCCGCTGGATCACGAGCGGCGGCGACAGGATGATCTTCGTGCCGACCGGCCGCACCAGCACGCCGTGCTCGCGCGCGACTTCGGCCACCGCGTTCGCATAACCCGACAGCGGATCGATCGGCTCGCGCGTCGTCTTGTCCGCGACCAGATCGAGCGCGAGCATCAGCCCCTTGCCGCGCACCTCGCCGACCGCCGCGAAGCGCTGCACGAACGGCTGCAGCGCTTCGAGCAGATAGGCGCCCTGCTTCGCGGCGTTCGCCGGCAAGTCTTCGTTCACGACGATGTCGAGGCTCGCGAGCGCCGCCGCGCAGGCGACCGGATGGCCCGCGTACGTGTAGCCGTGCATGATCGCGCCGCCGAAGTCGGCGTTCTGCGCGAACGCGTCCTCGATCCGCGCGTTCACGGCCGTCGCCCCGAGCGGCACGTAGCCTGACGAAATGCCTTTCGCGAGACACATGATGTCCGGACGCACACCCCAGCCGCGGCTGCCGAACAGGCTGCCGCTGCGGCCGAAGCCCGTGACGACTTCGTCGGCGATCAGCAGTACGCCGTAGCGGTCGCAGACCTCGCGCACGAGCGGCCAGTAGTTCGCCGGCGGCACGATCACACCGCCCGCGCCCTGGATCGGCTCCGCGATGAATGCGGCGACCGTATCGGGGCTCTGGAACTGGATCTCGCGTTCCAGCAGCGCCGCGCAGATGCGGCCGAGTTCTTCCGGATCCTGCGTGAACGGGTTGCGGTACAACCACGGCGTCTCGACGTGGAAGCACCCCGGCAGATTCGGCTCGTAGTTGCGGCGAAACACCGTGTTGCCGTTCACCGACGCGCCGCCGAAGTGCGTGCCGTGATACCCCTGCTTCAGCGAAATGAACTTCGTGCGATCGGCCTGGCCGCGCACCTTCCAGTACTGGCGCGCGATCTTCAGGGCGGTCTCGACCGAGTCGGAGCCGCCCGAGCTGTACAGCACGCGGCGCATGCCTTCGGGCTCGAGCAGGTCGATCAGCCGCTTCGACAGTTCCTCCGCGCGCGGATGCGTGATCCCGTCAAAGAGCTGGAAGTATTCGAGCTCGTCGAGCTGGCGCACGATCGCGTCCTTCACTTCGCGGCGGTTGTGCCCGACGTTCACGTTCCACAGGCCCGCGACGCCGTCGACGAGCGCTTTGCCGTGCTCGTCGAACACATAGCAGCCGTCGCCGCGCACGATGCGGATCGGCTTGCGCCGCTTCATTTCGTTCGGATGCAGCATCGGGTGCCAGAATTTCGCTTCGTTGTAGCTCATTGCAGTCTCCAGTTCGGATGGTTGGGTGCCGGCATCGCGCGATCAGTGCGCGATGCACACGGATTTGGTTTCGGTGAAGCCTTCGATCGCGTACTGGCCGAATTCGCGGCCGATGCCCGATTGCTTGTAGCCGCCGAACGGCATCGACGGATCGAGCGGGATATGGCAATTCACCCAGACGGTGCCGGCCTCGATCTGCGGCACGAGGTTCATCACGCGCGTCAGATCGTTGCTCCAGATGCTCGCCGCGAGCCCGTACGGCGACGCGTTCGCGAGCCGCACCGCGTCGGCTGCATCGTCGAACGGCAGCACGACGATCACCGGGCCGAAGACCTCGTCGCGCACGATCGCGCTGTCCGCACGCGGATCGGCGATCACGGCCGGCCTCACGTAATAGCCCGGCAGTTCGTCGACGCGCGTGCCGCCCGCGAGGAACGTGACGCCGTCGCGGCGCGCCTGCTCGATGTGCCGGACGACCTTGTCGCGGTGCTGCGCCGACACGAGCGGGTTGATCTGCGCAGTCGTGTCGAGCCCCGGCCCGAGCGTCATCGCGCGCGCGTGCTCCGCGAGTCCGTCGGCGAGCTGTGCGAATTTGCTGCGATGCACGTAGATGCGCGACGCGGCCGCGCAGACCTGCCCCTGGTTGAAGAACGCGCCGGCCGCGACGCCGCCGAGCGCCTGTTCGACGTCGACGTCGTCGAGCATCACGATCGGATTCTTGCCGCCCAGTTCGAGCGAGAAGCGCGTCATGTTCTGCACGGCCGCCGCGCCGACCAGCTTGCCGGTCTCGGTCGAGCCGGTGAAGGAAATCTTCGCGATCGACGGATGGCGCGCGAGCGCGGCGCCGCACGTGCGGCCGCCGGTGACGACGTTGAACACGCCGGGCGGCACGCCGGCCTCGAGCGCGAGTTCGGCAAGGCGCAGCGCGGTGAGCGGCGTCTCGGGCGACGGCTTCAGCACGACCGTGCAGCCGGCCGCGAGCGCGGGAATCAGCTTCCATGTCGCGATCATCAGCGGGAAATTCCACGGCACGATCGCGGCGACCACGCCGACCGGCTCCTTGCGCGTGTACGCCGTATAGCGCGCGCCGGGCGGAAACGGAATCGACACGTCGAGCGTCTGCCCCGTGATCTTGGTCGCCCAGCCGGCCATGTAGCGCACGTATTCGACGCTCGCGCCGACCTCGACCGCGCGCGACACGTGGATCGACTTGCCCTGGTTCAGCGTTTCGAGCTGCGCGAGCGTTTCGGCATCGCGTTCGATGAGGTCGGCGAGCTTCAGCAGGATCCGCTCGCGATCGGCCGGGCGCAGCCCGCGCCATACGCGCGCATCGAACGCGCGCTTCGCGCTCGCGACCGCACGGTCGACGTCGTGCTCGTCGGCATCGGCGACGGTCGCGAGCCGCTCGCCGGTGGCCGGGTCGTACACGTCGAGCCGCGCGGCCGCATGCGCGCGCTGCATTGCGCCGTCGATGAAGAGGCCGAAGTCGCGCGCGACGAAAGTGCGCACGGTGTCGCTGACGGCGACGAAATTCGTGGTGCTCATGGGCGTCTCGAAGAATGTCGTGGCGGGAACCGCGTGCACCGCGGCACGCGGGTGTCGCACCACTGTATCGAGCGCGTCGGACGGCAGTTAGCGCAAATTGGCAGCGCGTGGAAGGAAGGAAAGCGAACCTGCACGGCGCGCGGCACGGCCGGCGGAAAGGTGCGCCGATGCGCGTCGCGAGGTGCCGACGCACATCGGCGAAAGGCGGCGCGCGGCCCTTACAGAAACAGCGCGCCGACGAGTTCGGTGCGGTTCGACACGCCGAGCTTGCGATACATGCGCATCAGGTGCGTCTTGATCGTCGGCTGGCCGAGCGCGAGATCGCGCGCGATCTCCTTGTTCGAGCGACCATCGCGCACGAGCCGCGCGATCTGCTCCTCGCGATAGGTCAGGCGCGCGTCGCACTCGATCCGGTGAATCCCGCGCCGCGTCCGCAGCAACGGGCTCAGCGACGCTTCGGCGAGCGGCTGCAGGCGCGCGAGCGCATCGATTTCGCCGGGCGCGAAGCGCGCGCTTGCGCCGTCGCCGCCTCGCGCCGCCCCACGCGTTTCGAAGCGCAGCAGCGAGAACGCGCCGACTGTTCGGCCGTCGTCGCGCAGCCATATTTCGACGACGTCGGCGACGCCGTGCCGCCGCAGAAAGCGCGTCCAGTACGCGGACGCGTCGCGGCATTCGTCGGGCAACTGCGATGCGAGCGTGACGACCGTGCGCGCGTCGGCCGCGCAGCGCGACGGATGCAGCGGATCGAGCATCCGGTAGCGCGCGACATAGGTGCGGTGCATCGACTCCGGCATCCCGAACAGCTCGAAATCGGCCGGTTCGCCGCTCGCGTCGAGCCGGTAGAAGACGATCGCCGACGGGCTCGCGAACGCGTCGAAGGCGTCGACGCACGCGCGCAGCGCGCGCTGCCAGTCGACGACGTCCGCGTCGGCGGAAGGATAGGGAAGCGGCATGGTCGGGCCCGGCGCGGCCGGCGAACGTGACGGAATCCGATCGAGCCTAATGGCGGCGTCGCGCGGCGGTGAGCCCAAATCGGCAATTCGGCTGCGTGCCGCGTGCCGGCCCGCTTCCCGCTTCCCGCTTCCCGTCGCCCGCCACTAGTCGCTAGTCGCTAGTCACTAGTCACTAGTGACTAGCCAACGGCCACCCGCCGCCCGGTTGCCCGTTGCCCGCCACGCCGCCGCCCGCCGCACGGCG
>NZ_KV786863.1:0-2816 GCF_001806955.1 Burkholderia sp. HMSC10F09 | reverse complement strand
CGCCTGCGGCGCCGGGCGTGTCCGATGCGCCGGCTGCCGACGCAGCGGACGCCGCCTGCGCCGCACTGGCCGCGTTCGGCACGACCGGCTGCGGCAGCGGCTTGAAGCCGGCCGCGACGGTGACGGGCTTCGATCCGTCGCCGATCACCGGCGCGTTCACGGGTTCCGTCGCCGACGCGGCGGCCGCGACCGCCGCCGCCTCGTTCTGCGCGTTCTGGCGCTCGACGAGGTAGAAGTCGAGCACGCGCCGCGCGATCGGGCCCGCCGACTGCGCGCCCCAGCCGCCGTTCTCGACGATCAGCGCGAGCGCGATCTGCGGATGGTCGACCGGCGCATATGCGATGAACAGCGCGTGGTCACGCAGATGCTCGGCGAGCAGGTGACCCTTGTAATTGCCGCCCTGCAGCGAGAACACCTGCGCGGTACCGGTCTTGCCGGCCGCCAGATACGGCGCGCCGCGGAACACCTTGTACGCGGTGCCCGACGGGTTCTCGATCACGTTCTCCATCCCGCGCTTGACGACGTCGATGTCGGACTGCTTCAGCGGGATCACGCCGCTTTCCTTCGGCACGGTCAGATGGCGCGCGCGCGTGATCGGATCCTCGATCTCCTTCACGAGGTGCGGCTTCATGACGATGCCGTTGTTCGCGAGGGTCGCGGTCGCGTGCGCGAGCTGCAGGATCGTGAACGAGTTGTAGCCCTGGCCGATGCCGAGGCTGATCGTCTCGCCGTCGAACCACTTCTGCTGCGCGGCCTTCTTGAACGCCTTCTTCTTCCAGTCGGTCGACGGCAGGATCCCGCGCGCCTCGCCCTGGATGTCGATGCCGGTGATCTGGCCGAAGCCGAACGGCTTCATGAAGTTCGCGATCGCGTTCACGCCGAGATCGCGCGCGAGCATGTAGAAGTAGGTGTCGTTCGACACCATGATCGCCTTGTTCATGTCGACCCAGCCCTGGCCCGAGCGCACGTCGTTGCGGAACGTATGGCCGCCGAACGTGAAGTAGCCGGGATCCTGGAAGCCCCAGCCCGGCGTGCGCTTGCCGAGCGTCAGGCCCGCGAGCGCCATGAACGGCTTGTAGGTCGAGCCGGGCGGGTAGGTGCCGTGCAGCGGACGGTTCAAGAGCGGCTTGTCGGGCGAGTTGTTGAGCTCGTCCCAGGTCTGCTGGTCGATGCCGTCGACGAACGAATTCGGATCGAAGCTCGGCGACGACACGAACGCGAGCACGTCGCCCGTCTTCGGCTCGATCGCGACGAGCGCGCCGCGCTTGCCCGCGAACGCCTGCTCGGCGACCTGCTGCAGCCCGATGTCGAGCGACAGCACGAGGTTGTCGCCGGGCGTGGCCTGCGTGCGCGAGAGCGTGCGCACCGGCCGGCCGCCGGCCGTCACCTCGACTTCCTCGAAGCCCGTCAGTCCGTGCAGCTCCGTTTCGTAGCTCTGCTCGACGCCGATCTTGCCGATGTAGTCGGTGCCCTTGTAGTTGTTCGCGTCGCGCCGCGGATCGTAGGTTTCCTGGTCGCTGTCGTTCTCGTCGCTCATCGCGTCGATCCGGTCCTGGTCGCGCTTCGAGATCCGGCCGATATAGCCGATCACGTGCGCGGCGGTCGTGCCGAGCGGGTACTGGCGGAACAGCCGCGCGCGCACGTCGACGCCCGGAAAGCGGAAACGCTGCGCGGTGAAGCGCGCGACTTCGTCGTCGGTGAGCCGCGTGCGGATCGGCAGGCTTTCGAAGTTCTTCGAGTCTTCCTGCAGCTTCTTGAAGCGGCGGCGGTCGCGCGCGTCGATCGGGATGATCTGCGACAGCTTGTCGATCGTGTTCTCAAGCGTGTCGTCGAGCTTCGACGGCGTGATCTCGAGCGTGTAGGCCGAGTAGTTCTTCGCGAGGATCACGCCGTTGCGGTCGGTGATGATCCCGCGGTTCGGCACGATCGGCGCGACGGAGATGCGGTTTTCCTCGGCCTGCAGCGCATATTTGCCGTGCTGCATCAGCTGCAGATAGAAGAAGCGGCTCGCGAGCAGCCCGAAGCAGACGAACACGAACACGCCCGCCGCCGCGACGCGCAGGCGGAACTTCGAGAGCTGCTGTTGGGTGTCGTTGAATTCGGTCATGCGATTACGGTCGGTCGGCCCGGCGCGCGCACGGGCGAGGTGCCGCCCCGGGGCGCGGCGCGCGGCGGGTGCGGAGGCGGCGGGTCATCAAGGTGCGGTCCGTCAGATCGGGCGCGTATCGTCCGGGTCGACCGGGCGGCGTTGCGGCATCAGCAGCAGATGGCTGGCGAGCGGCCACAGCGCGGCTTCGACGAAGCCGTCGACCAGATAGCGCCAGCCGGGGAACGCGGCGCCCATCATCAGGCGGATCACGAACGGCACGAGCTGCGCGCCGACCAGCAGCGGCGTCACGTACAGCACCTGCACGCCGATCGGCATCCACAGCACGCGGCGATGGATCGTGATCGCACCGTACGACAGCAGCGTGTACGCGAGTGCGTGCTCGCCGAGCAGCCCTGCGTCGTGCACGTCCATCAGGATGCCGAGCGCAAACGCGACGCCCATCCCCACCTTGCGCGGCTGGTGGATGTTCCAGAACAGCAGCACGAGCGCGACGAAGTCGGGCACGCCGGGCAGGCGGCCCCACGGCATCAGGTTCAGCAGGAACGCGGCGGCGAGGCTGAACGCGATGAAATACGGGTTGACCGGCTGCAGGATGTATTGCGGGCGATTCATCGCTGGGCTCCTGAGGGCGCGGTCGCCGGCTTCGCGGCGTTGCCGCCCGGCTTGCCGGACGCGGCCGGTTTCGCGGGCGCGGGCTGCGCGCCGG
>NZ_KV786862.1:0-27687 GCF_001806955.1 Burkholderia sp. HMSC10F09 | reverse complement strand
CGGCCGCGAGCGGCGCGGGCAGGCAGCGCGTCGCGGGCACCGCGCGCAGCTGCCGGTGGCCGGCTGCCGTGAACGCGTCGCAGATCGCGCGGAACCATGCGCGATCGACGACGCCCAGCACGCGGCGCCCGTCCGGCAGCGCGACCGGATCGAGCGCGATATGGCAGCCGAGCGGATCCTGGATCAGCTGATCCTCGACGATGTTCGGCAGCGCCTGGCGCAGCTTCGGCCCTTTGAGCGGTGGCACGCTCGCGGCCAGCAGCAGCACGTCGCGCGCGGCGACGATCAGCACCGTCGCGCTCGCGCGCGGGAGCAGCGACAGCGCCGCGCGGCCCGCGCGCTGCACGTGGCCGGCCTTGTCGACGAGCATGAACGGCAGCTCCGGCCACTGCCATTCCTGCAACGGCACGGCAGGCTCGCGCGGCGGCAATGAAACAATCAACGTGCTCAAGGGCTCCTCTCCCGAATGGCGTCGTTATAGCTGATCGCGGATGCGCACGACCCGCGTCGAGTGCGTGGTCGGATCACGATACACGAGCGAGGTGCGATCGACCTCCGCGCGATCGTGCTGGATCCGGCCGTGCACGACGAAGTAGCTCGAATTGACGTCGATGAGGCTCGCATCGAGCTGTACGCCCGGCGCGCCCGCGCCGCGCAGCGCGAGCTGCACGTCGCCGACGTTGCGGAAAAACACGGTTTCGCGGCGCGATACGAGCGCCTGCGCGGACGACACGCTCATGCCAGGCACCAGCGCGGCAATCACCTCGGCCGGCGCGGTGTTCATGTTCACGGGCGTCGCGGTCGGCAGCACGGTCACGAACGGGCGCAGCCGCGCGACCATCTCGGGCGTCACGCCGTCGACGTCGAGCAGGCTGTCGACGCTCGTCATCGTCAGCGGCGCGGGCCCGCGCTCGCCGTCGGCGAGGCCCGGCTCGTCGGTGAAGCCGCCCCCCTGCGCGTCGCCGCCCGTCACCGGCGCCGTCGGCGCCATGCCGCCGCCGGGCAGCGTCGGCAACTGAAAGCGCGTCGCCGAATGCATGAGCCCCGCGCGCACCTGCAGCGCGATCCGCTTCGCGAACGCGCCGTCGTAGCCGAGCGTCGTCAGCAGCCGCTGGAACGCCGCGAGCTGCGCGACGTTCAGCTGCAGCACGCCGGGCGCCGGCGACGCGATCAGGTTGCGCAGGTTGAACTTCGCCTGCGCATCCTCGATCGAGCCGGAGATATAGGTGTCGTCGCCGCCCTGGTTCGGCGCGCCGATCCGGCCGAGAAAATCCGACAGCTTCGTCTTCGCGATCGGCACCGCCCAGATCCCGCCGAGATACGTGATGCCGGGCGCCGTGTCGCCTTCCGAGCGCAGGATCATCCGCGTCCAGTCGAGTGCGCCGCGCGCGACCCACTGCGCCTGCGCGAGCATCCGCTGATTTTCGATGCGGCGCACCTGCACCTGCTGGCGCCACAGCATGCCGGACACGAGAATCGCCGCCAGCGCGACGACCAGCAGCGCCGTGATGATCGCCGCACCGCGCTCGCCGCGCGGCAGGCCGTGCGCGCGTCGGCAAGCGCGGCGCTCCGGCATCGAAAGGTGAGGGCGCGTTCGCATCGTGCGTCACTCCCCGACGAGAAATACGCGCGTGATCGGCACGCGCAGCGACGTCGCGCCGATGCTGACCTGCAGCCCCGTGACCGCGCGCGGCGGCGGCGCGTTGCCGATCTGCGGCACCTTCAGCGCATCGTTGTTCTGCGCGAGCGCGTCGTTCGCCGCCTGCACGCTGGTCGTCCAGCCGACGCGCGGCACGTAGAGCTTCGCGTCGATCGCACCGACGCCGCCCATCAGGGCGACTGCGCTCCAGCCGTCGACGCTGCTGTCCTTCAGGAGCGCGTGCAGCCGGTTCGCGTCGTCGAGCGGCGGCGACGCATAGCGCACGACGCGCCCGCCGGCGATCCGGTAGCGCACGACCTGCAGCCGCGGCGCGGCGCCCGGCACGTCGAGTGCGCGAATGATCTGCAGCGTGTTGCCGGCCACGCCGATCGCCGGCTGACCGGCTTCGTCGTCGGTCGCGGCGAGCCGCGCGTCGATGCGCATCTGATCGAACATCTGCGCGAACACGCGTTCGTCTTCCATCGCGGACGCCACCTTGTCGCGGCCGCGCATGATCTGGTCGAGCCCGCGCCACGCGAGCACGGCGACGACGGCGAGAATCGCGATCGCGATCATCAGCTCGATCAGCGTGAAACCGCGTGCGCGGGCCGCGCGGGCGAACGGGCGCGGCATCGGCGCGTCAGAGCGAACGGCTGGTTTCATTCGCGACCACCGTGACCATCTGCGCGAGCACGCCGGAGCGGCCCGGCATGCTGACCGACACCTCGACGCGCCGGAACACCGGATTCGGCGTCGCGCTGACGCGCTGCGTGCACACGAGCGGCACGTTGCCCTGCGAGCAGTCGAAGTCCTGTTCGCCGATCTGCGGCCACGCATGCGCGAGCCGCAGCTGCGCCAGCGCGTTGTCGGCGCTCCAGCCGGCGAGCAGCCGCCGATGCAGTTCCGATGCGCCGGTCGCCATCGTGCCGACCGCGCGAATCGATGCCGCGAGCGCAACCGCGATGATCGCGAGCGCGACCAGCACCTCGATCATCGTGAAGCCGCGCGCCGCGCCGCGCAGGCGCAGGGCGCCGGCAATGCGCGGCGAGCGGGCAGGGCTGCGCATGCGACCACGCATCGTCATTGCACCTCGTAGCGGCCGTTGCCGGTGCCCACGATCGTCGCGCTGCCGACGGCCGAATGCAGCGTCACGCGCACCGGCGTGTCGATGCTTTCGGTGCCGAATACGACGCGGCTCGCGCGCGTGTCGGAACCGGGGTAGTCGATGTCCGCGCCCGTCACGCCGCCGTCCCAGTCGCGCGGGCGCAGCAGGTCGTCGTGCAGCGTGCGCCAGCCGTCGGACGAACTGACGTCGAAACGGAAACCGTGCGCGGTCGGTTGCCACGCGATCGGCCGCGCGCGCACCTGCGCTTCGTCGCCGGCCGTTTCGAACAGCAGCGCGAGCCGCTGTGCTTCCTCGCGCAGGTCGGTGCGCGGATTGCGCGTCAGCGACAGCGACGCGAGCGACACCAGCAGGCCCGCGATCACGAGCACGACGAGCATCTCGAGCAGCGTGAAGCCGCGCGCGGCGCGACGGCGATGCTGCGTACACTGCCGTCCGAAGGCGGTGCCCGCCGCGCACGGCCCGATCGCCCGCGTTTGCCTGCGGCGAGATCCCGGCTCACCCGCCGCACACGCCCGAACGGGCGATGCCGCCGCGCGGCGCAGGCGGCCGTGGCAGGCGCAGCGGTGGGTCGTACGAAGTGCGAGCATGAAGCGCGGGAGAGAAGGATCGGACCGGTCGGCGGCGGCTTACTGCCACGAGCCGATATCGGTATCGTTGGCGTCGCCGCCTTCCTTGCCGTCGGCGCCGTAGCTGAACACGTCGATCTCGCCGTGCACGCCCGGGTTCAGATACTTGTACGGATTGCCCCACGGATCGTTCGGCAGCCGTTCGAGATAGCCGCCGTCCTTCCAGTTGTTCGGAATCGGATCGGTGGACGGCTTCTGGATCAGCGCGTTCAGGCCCTGTTCCTGCGTCGGATAGCGGCCGTTGTCGAGACGGTACAGCTTCAGCGCCTGCATGATGGTGCCGATGTCCTGCTTCGCGGCGATGCGGCGCGCCTCGTCGGGGCGGCTCATGATCTTCGGCACGATCAGCGCGGCAAGGATCCCGAGGATCGCGACCACCACCATGATCTCGATCAGCGTGAAACCGCGCTGACGGCGCACGGCTCCATTGCGGCGAGTGATCCACGTTTGCATGACTGACTACCTCTTTCCAAAAAATATCGTCGATTGAACAACGCGCCCGTGGCATCCGGACGATCGCCTGACGGCAACCTTCCACGACCCGCGGGAGCGGAGCACGCATTGTAAGGCGCGCATCGTCGAGGGCTTTCACTCAACGCAAATTTCACATAGATCCGTACAATAGCGCGCATGAACGCGCTCTCGATCCGGATCCTTTCCCTCGCCCTCTTCGCAGCGCTGTGCGCGACGGCCACGTACTGGGTCGTCACGCTGTCGGCCCGCGAAGCGCCGCTGCCCGCAGCCGCCGCGCGGCCGCCGATCCGCACCGAGGACGCCGCGGCGCTGTTCGGCGGACAGCTCGAACGCAATCCCGTGCAGGACATCCACCTGTTCGGCATCCTCGCGCTGCAGCACGGCGGCGCGGCGATCGTCGGCGTCGGCGGCGAACCGCCGCGCGCGGTGTCGCTCGGCGCGGAAGTCACGCCCGGCGCGAAGCTCGCCGAAGTCCGCAACCGCTCGATCGTCGTCGAACGCAACGGCGCGCGCGCGGAAATCCAGCTTCCTGCCAACACGCCGTCCCCCGCGATCTACATGCGCTGAAGCGCGGCGGTGACGGCCGCTGCCGCCGTCACTGCACCATGTTGTTCAGCTCGATGATCGGCAGCATCACCGCGAGCACGATCACGAGCACGATCCCGCCCATCGCGAGAATCAGCAGCGGCTCGAGCAGGCTCGTCAGAAACATCGTGCGGCGCTCGAGCTCGCGCGCTTCGCCGTCGGCCGCACGGTCGAGCATCGTCGTCACGTCGCCGGTCGCCTCGCCGGAGCGGATCAAATGCACGAGCACCGGCGGAAACGTCTTCACGTTATTCAGCGCGCGCGACAGCGCCGAGCCTTCGCGCACGCGCACGATCGCGTCGTCGATGTTCGCGCGCATCGCGCGGTTGCTGAGCGTCTCGCCGGCCGCCTGCAGCGCGCGCAGGATCGGCACGCCGGCCGCGGTCAGAATGCCGAGCGTGCTTGCGAAGCGCACCGTGTTGTAGCCGCGCACGAGCTTGCCCGCGAGCGGCGCGGTCAGCAGCCAGCGATCGAATGCGAGCCGCGGCCCCGCGCGCGACAGCGTCGCCTTGACGAACCACACGACGAGCGCGACCGCGATCAGGATCGCCCACCACCAGTGCCGCACGAATCCGGACAACGCCATCATCACGATCGTCAGGAGCGGCAGCTGCTGCTTCGTGCTCGCGAACACGTTGACGACCTGCGGCACCACGTAGCTCAGCAGGAACGTGACGATCCCGAACGCGATCACCGTGACGATCGCCGGATAGGTGAACGCGAGCAGGATCTTCTGCTTCAGCGCGTTGCGCTGCTCGATGTAGTCGGCGAGCCGCGACAGCACGATCCCGAGCTTGCCCGTATGCTCGCCGGCCGAGACCAGCGCGCGATAGATTTCCGGAAAATCGCGCGGATGCTGGCTCAGCGCGTTCGCGAGCGAATGACCGCCGAGCACTTCCGCGCGGATCGCGGCCATCAGTTCGCGGATGTAGTCGCGCTCGGACTGCTCGGTCAGCACGCCGAGCGCTTCGTCGAGCGGCAGGCCGGCGATCAGCAGGCTCGCGAGCTGGCGCGTGAGGATCGCCTGCTCGCGCTGCGACAGCTTGCGGCCGAGCGCGAGCCGCTGCGAACGCGCGCCGCGCGTCGCGCTTCCGGCCGGTTCGACGACGAGCGGCGTCAGCCCCTGCGTGCGCAGCTGTCCGCGTGCGGCGCGCGCGCTGTCGGCATCGACCACGCCCTTCTGCGTGCGGCCGGCCGCATCGATCGCTTCGAAACGGAATGCGGGCATCGCGCTATGCGCCTCCCGTCACGCGCAGCACTTCCTCGAGCGACGTCGCACCGGCCGCGAGCCAGCGCTCCGCGTCGTCGCGCAGCGTGCGCATGCCCTGCGCGCGGCCGGCCGCGAGAATCTCCGCGTCGGCCGCGTTGCGGTGAATCAGCGTGCGAATCGCATCGTCGACGATCAGCAGCTCGTACACGCCGCGCCGGCCCGTGTAGCCCGAATGCCCGCACTTGTCGCAGCCGACCGGATGCCACACGCTGCGGCCGTCCTCGTGCCGCTCTTCCTTGCAGACCGGACAAAGCTGGCGCACGAGCCGCTGCGCGAGCACGCCGAGCAGCGACGACGCGAGCAAATACGGCTCGACGCCCATGTCGGTCAGACGCGTGACGGCCGACGCCGCATCGTTCGTGTGCAGCGTCGCGAGTACGAGGTGGCCCGTGAGCGAGGCCTGCACCGCGATCTGCGCGGTTTCGAGGTCGCGGATTTCGCCGATCATGATCACGTCCGGGTCCTGACGCAGGATCGAGCGCAGCGCGCGCGCGAACGTCATCCCGATCCGCTCGTTGACCTGCGTCTGGCCGATGCCCGACAGGTCGTATTCGATCGGATCCTCGACGGTCATGATGTTGGTCGTCGCGGTTTCGAGCCGCGACATCGACGCGTACAGCGTCGTCGTCTTCCCGGAGCCGGTCGGCCCGGTGACGAGCACGATGCCGTGCGGACGCGAGATCAGCTTGTCGAACTGCACGAGCGTGTCGCGGCCCATCCCGAGCGCTTCGAGGTTCAGCCGCTGCGCGTCCTTCTCGAGCAGACGCAGCACCGCGCGTTCGCCGTGGCCGGTCGGCAGCGTCGACACGCGCACGTCGACCGGCCGGCCGCCGACGCGCAGCGTGATGCGGCCGTCCTGCGGCAGACGTTTTTCCGCGATGTCGAGCTGCGCCATGATCTTGATGCGCGAGATCAGCGCGCCGTGCAGCGCCTTCTTCGGCCGCACGACGTCGCGCAGCGTGCCGTCGACACGAAAGCGCACGACCGACGCATTCTCGAACGGTTCGATATGGATGTCCGACGCCTGTTCGCGCGCGGCCTGCGTGAGCAGCGCGTTGATCATCCGGATGATCGGCGCGTCGTCCTCCGATTCGAGCAGATCCTCGACTTCCGGGATGTCCTGCATCAGCCGCGACAGATCGACTTCGCCTTCCACCTCGCCGACGATCTGCGCGGCGCTGCCGTCCTGCCGCGCATACGCGTGGTTGATCGCCTGCGCGAGCTCGTCGGCCGGCACACGCTGCACGACGATCGAGCCGAAATTGCGTGCGATCTCGGCCAGCGCGGCGTCGTTCGTGCGATCGCTGATCCACACCTCGAGCGTGTCGTCGAGCTGGTGCGCGATCAGCACCTGGCCGTTCTTCGCGAAGCCGTACGGCAGCAGCCGCGCGGCGAGCGGCGAGGGCGGCTGCCGTTCGCCGGGCGCGCCGTCGTGGGCGGAGGACAGCAGGTCGCTCACTGCGACGCTCCCGGCGCGGTCAGCGGCTGCTGCGGCACCGTCTGCGCCGGCACGCCCTGCGATTGCGCGGGCGCCTGCTCGGCGGCCGCCGGCGGCGCGATCTGGCGCTGCATCTGCTGGCGACGCATCTTGTCGAGATCGAACAGGTTGCCCGCGGCCGTGCCGCCCTGGCTCGGGCCGAGCGGCATCGGCGGCACGACGGGGTCGTCCTTGTCGCGGATCACGTTGTTGTCCGACTTGTACGCGCCCGTCACGCCCTGGATGTAGTCGTAGCGGTTCGAGGTGACGGCCTGCGCCGTATCGCGATCGGCGATGATCACCGGGCGCAGGAACACCATCAGGTTAGTCTTCTTGCGCTGCTTGCTTTCGGAGCGGAACAGCTGGCCGATCCACGGGATGTCGCCGAGCAGCGGCACCTTGCTGTTGGACACGTTGTACGCGTCCTGCATCAGGCCGCCGAGCACGATCACTTCGCCGTTGTCCGCGAGAATCGTCGACTGGATCGAGCGCTTCGTGAACGACGGGCCCGTCTGCGCGTTCGTCGTCGCGGTGTCGACCGCGGAATCTTCGGTGTAGAGCTGCAGCTTCAGGATCCCGCCGTCGGTGATCTGCGGCTTCACGTGCAGCGTCAGGCCGACGTCGCGGCGATCGTAGGTGTTGAACGCGTTGCTCGTCGTGCCGCTCGTCAGGTTCGAATACGAGCCGGTCGGAATCGGCACGTTTTCGCCGACGACGATCTTCGCTTCCTCGTTGTCGAGCGTGATCAGGTTCGGCGTCGACAGCACGTTCGCGTCGCTGACGCCCGCGAAATACTGCAGCAGCGCGCCGAGGCCCTGCACGCCGAACATGTTGTGCAGCCAGCCGATGTTGAGGCCCTGGTTCAGGTTCGCGAGATTGGCGGGCAGCCCGACGCCGGTGGCGGTGCCCGTGCTGCTGTTCACCGAGCCCGTCGTCAGGTTGATGATGCTGTTGCCGGCGACGCTGCCGGCCGTCGCCGCGAGGTTCGTGCCGGCGAGCAGCGCGCCGCTCGCGACCTGCCACTGGATCCCGAGCTGGCCGGCCGTCGTCGAATTCAGTTCGACGATCAGCGCTTCGATATAGACCTGCGCGCGACGCTTGTCGAGCTGGTCGATCACCGCGCGCAGGTTCCGGTACACGGGATCGGACGCGGTGATGATCAGCGAGTTGGTCGCCGCATCGGCCTGGATCATCCCGCCCGGCTGGTTGTCGTCGTTCTTGTCCTTGTCGCCGCCGAGCAGCCCCGCGTTGCCGAGGCCGCCGCTGCCCGACGCGCCGCTGCCGTACGACGACGAAGACGTCCCGCCGAGCCCGCCGGCCGGCAGCGGCGGCGTGCCGGCCGTGCCGGTCGAGAAGTTGCCGCTCGAGGACGAGCCGTTCTGGTTGAAGCTGTTCGCATCGTTCGACGACGCCGACGAGCCGGTGTCGTTGCCGCCCTTGCCCAGCATGCCGCGCAGCGTCTTCGCGAGCTTCACCGCATCGGCGTTGCGCAGCGGCACGACGTGCATGTTGCCGGGCACTGCGCTCGGCGCGTCGAGCTGCTGCACGAGCCGCTTCGCGGCCGCGAGCCGCGACGCATTCGATGCGCGCAGCAGCAGCGAGTTGGTGCGCGGATCGGCCGTGACCGAGACCTTCAGCGTCGCGTCGCTGTTGCCGATCGCGCCGGGGTCGAGCATCTTCTGCAGCTGCGATGCGAGGTCGATCGCGTTCGCGTTGCGCAGCGGCACGACCTGCACCTGCGCGCCCGCGGCGCTGTCGACGCCCGCGATGATCTGCGCGATGCGGCGCACGTTGTCCGCATAGTCGGTGACGACGATCGAGTTGTTTGCCGGATACGCGGTCACGGTATTGTTCGGCGAGATCAGCGGCCGCAGCACCGGCAGCAGGTTGTTCGCCGATTCGTTGTGCAGTTCGAACACCTGCGTGATGACCTGGTCGCCGCGTGCGCGCGGCACGTTGCCGACGTAGGTCGGCACGCCCTGCAGTTTCGCGTCGGCTTCGGGCACGACCTTCAGCACGCCGTGATCCTGTACGAGCGCGAAGCCCTGCATGCGCAGCGCGGACTGCAGCGTCTTCAGCGCCTGATCTTCGGGCACCGAGCGTTCGGCGACGAGGTTCAGCTGCCCCTTGACGCGCGGGTCGACGATGATGGTCTTGCCGGTGGCGGCGCCGATCGCCTTCGCGACCTGGTCGATATCCGCATTGACGAAATTGAGCGTGACCTGAGCGTAGGCAGCCTGCGAACCGATGATGCCGGCGATGATCAGCGTCGTGGCGACGCGCCGCATAACGAAGCGATTTCTTGTCATGGATGAATGGGGCGATGCCGGCTCAGGCCACTTCCGGCGGTAGTGCTGGGATCCAAATCCGAAAAAGGCGACATTAGCAGTTTTTCATGTCCGAAATATCACATTGATCCGAGGACTGTCTCACATACGACAGGCGCCCGGCGGCCCGTATGCGATATGTAAGGTCGCACGCGCACCGCGTCGGCTGTCGCCGGCCGGCGATCCGGAGAGGCGTCGGGCCGGCACGCGATAGCCGTCATGCCGGGCTGTCGCACAGTCACGAACTGCCGGTATGATACGGGCGGCGCGTTTCTCGTCGCACGAATGACGGGCACGGGTTTTCCCGACCCCGCGCATTTTCTTTCCGCTTTCGCCCCATGAAAAGACGGTTCGCTTCGCTCGTGTGGATCGCTGCCGGCGCGTGGTTCGCCAGCGCGAACGCGCACGCCGATTGTTTCGACGAGGCTGCCCGCTACCAGAAGGTCAATCCGCTGATCCTGCGTGCGATCGCCTGGCAGGAGTCGCGCAACCGTCCGAGCGCACTGAACAAGAACACGAACGGGTCCGTCGATTACGGGCTCATGCAGATCAATTCGGTCCATCTGTCGACGCTGTCGCGCTACGGCATCGATCGCGACACGCTGATGGAGCCGTGCAAGAACGTCTATATCGCCGCGTGGCATCTGCGGCAGAAAATGAACCGCTACGGCAACACGTGGCAGGCCGTCGGCGCCTATCATTCGGAAACGCCGGCACTGCGCGACAAGTACGCGCGGCAGATCGCGGCGATCCTCGCGCAGTGGAAACTGCTGCCGCCGCAATAGCGGTGCGCCGCACGCGGGGCCGATCGCGCCCCGGCCGTCGCGCGCGCGTTTGATGCACAATGCGGGCTTACGCTGCGGCTTCGCGCGTGCGAACGGCCCGGCCGCTCGTGCCGCGCAGCGGCGCCGCGGCCGCTTTTTCACTTTTCCGTTGGTGCGTACCGCAATGAAACAGCCGTTGCCCGTCACCGTGCTGTCCGGCTTCCTCGGCGCCGGCAAGACCACGCTGCTCAACCATATCCTCGCGAACCGCGCGGGCCTGAAAGTCGCCGTGATCGTCAACGACCTCGCGGCGGTCAACATCGACGCGTCGATCGTGCGCGACGCGCAGGCGCTGTCGCATGTCGAGGAACGGCTCGTCGAGATGTCGAACGGCTGCATCTGCTGCACGCTGCGCGACGATCTGCTCGTCGAGATCCGCCAGCTCGCGGCGGAAGGCCGCTTCGACGCGATCGTGATCGAATCGACCGGTATCGCGGAGCCGATGCCGATCGCCGAGACCTTCACGTTCGTCGACGACGACGGCACGTCGCTCGGCGACACCGCACGGCTCGACACGCTCGTCACGGTCGTCGACGCATTCAATTTCCTGCGCGACTACGGCTCGGACGATGCACTCGCGACGCGCGGCATCGCCGCCTCCGAAAACGACGATCGCACGCTCGTCGAGCTGCTGATCGAGCAGATCGAATTCTGCGACGTGCTCGTGATCAACAAGGCCGACCTCGTCAGCGCGGACGAACTCGCGCGGCTGCAGCACATTCTCGCGCGGCTCAATCCGCGCGCGCATCAGGTCGTGTCGACGTTCGGCAACGTGCCGCTCGACGCGGTGCTGAACACCGGCCGCTTCGATTTCGACGAAGCGGCGAATGCGCCCGGCTGGCTCGCGTCGCTCGATCGCGATCATGCGTACTGCGACGATCCCGACTGCGACGCGCATCATCATGCGCACGTGCACGGCGAAGCGGACGAATTCGGCATCGCGAATTTCGTTTACCGCGCGCGCCGGCCGTTTCATCCGGCGCGACTCTGGGCGCTGCTCCATCAGCAATGGCCGGGCGTGCTGCGCAGCAAGGGCTTCTTCTGGCTCGCGACGCGCAACGACATCGCCGGCTCGCTGTCGCAGGCGGGCGGCGTGTGCCGGCACGGTCCGGCGGGGCTCTGGTGGGCCGCGCAGGATCGCGCGGAATGGCCGGACGACGACGAACTGCTCGCCGAAATTCGCACTGAATGGGAAGGCGATTTCGACGACCGCTCGATCGGCGATCGCCGTCAGGAACTCGTGCTGATCGGCATCGCGCTCGACGCCGACGCATGGCGCGCGAAGCTCGACGCCTGCCTGCTGACCGATGCGGAATTCGCGCTCGGCGCGGCCGGATGGGCCGCGTTCGACGACCCGTTTCCCGCATGGGACGTCGACGCGCACGACGACGACGACCCGGGCGACGCGCAGATCGTGCGCCCGTAACAGCGATCGACGAACCGTAAAATCTTGTAAAGGTGTGACGGACTGTGGCAAAAATGCCGCGCGCGCGCCCAACAAAAAACCCGCCTTTCGGCGGGTTTTTTTCGAACAGGCGCTGGATTAACGCTTGTTGACGGCGTCCTTGAACGCCTTGCCAGCCGTGAACTTGACCGTCTTGGCTGCCGGGATCTTGATGGTTTCGCCCGTCTTCGGGTTGCGGCCCGTACGTGCTGCGCGCTTGCCCGAACCGAAGCTGCCGAAGCCGATCAGCTGAACCGCATCACCCTTCGACACGGCTTTCTTGATGACTTCGAGCAGCGTGTCCAGCGTTTCGCCGGTTTGAGCCTTGCTGGCGCCCGTTTGGGCGGCGACGGCGTCGATCAGTTCCTGTTTGTTCATTAAGGTTCCTTTTTCAGGTTAGGTTGACACGAACAGCGCGAACGCGCCGATTATACGTGCGCGAACCGTGCCGTCGAGAGTCAGACTCTGACGGCACAGCGCCGAATCCTGGCCCGCGCGACGCGCCTACCGGCTACGCCGGCGGCCACCCCGCGGTACGGCGTTGCTATGATAGCGCAGCGCAAACCCAATAACGACAAGGGTTTCAAAGATTTTCATCGGTATTTCGCCGAATCGATCGTCGATTGCCCGTTTTTTGACCAGCGCCAACCGGACAGGATACGCAGCCCGCTGCGCGCCTGCGTCGCGCCGTTGGATTTTGCCAACGGCCGATCGGCACGTGCGCCGCAATCCCTTGCCAGGCTTGGCTGTCACGATTTTTGTTTCGCATGCCCGACCGACTCGTCCCTGCCACGCTCGCGTTCCGCGACGACGGCACCCTCGTCTCGCCCGCGTACGGCGACATCTATCACAGTGCCGCGGGCGCGATCGCGCAGGCCAACCACGTGTTCGTCGCGGGCAACGGGCTGCCCGCGCGCTGGCAGCAGCGCCGCACGTTTACGATCGTCGAGACGGGCTTCGGCACTGGCTGCAACTTCCTCGCCACGTGGGCCGCGTGGCGCGACGATCCCGCACGCTGCGAGCGTCTCCATTTCGTGTCGGTCGAAAAACATCCGTTCTCGCGCGAAGACCTGCGTCGCGCCGCTGCGCATATCGTTGCGAACACAACGATCTCCGCGAACGTCGATGAGCTCGCCGATGCATGGCCGCCGCTCGTGCCGGGCCTGCATCGACTCGAATTCGACGCAGGCCGCGTCGTGCTCACGCTCGTGTTCGGCGATGCGCTCGAGCGGCTGCCGACACTCGTCGCGCGCGCCGATGCGTTTTATCTCGACGGCTTTGCGCCGTCGAAGAACGCGGATCTCTGGTCGATCGACGTGTTTCGCGCGCTTGCGCGCATGGCCGACGAGCGCGCGACGTTCGCGACGTATTCGAGTTCCGGCGTCGTGAAACGCGCGCTCGACGAAGCGGGTTTCGCGTATCGCAAGGTCGACGGTTTCGCCGGCAAGCGCGCGATGCTGGTCGGCGAATATGCGCCGCGTTGGCGCATGCGCCGGCACGAACCGCCGCGCGCATGGCCGAACGCCGCCACACGCCGTGCGCTCGTGATCGGAGCCGGCATCGCCGGCTGTGCGGTCGTCGAGCGGCTCGCCGCGCGCGGCTGGAACGTGACGCTGATCGAACGGCACGAACGGATCGCGAGCGAAGCGTCCGGCAATCCGGCCGGCGTGTTCCATCCGCTGATGACGCGCGACGACAACGTCGCGAGCCGTCTTACGCGCGCCGGTTTTCTCTACGCGGTCGCGCGCTGGCGAGCACTCGAAAAGGGCGGTCACGCGTTTGCGCGCAGCACGCGCGGCATGGTTCATCTCGCCGAATCGGCGGACGACTTCGCGCGCATGCGCGATGCATGCGATGCGCTCGGCGCACCGTCCGACTACGCGAAGCTGCTCGACACGGACGCCGCGCGCGCGTATCTGGATCTGCCGGTCGCGCATGGCGGGCTGCTGTTTCCGCACGGCGGCGCGGTGTGGCCGGCCGCACTGGCCGACGCGCAATGCGCGGCCGCCGGCGATCGCGTGCAACGGCTGACGCGCACCGAAGTCGCGCGGCTCGAACGAAACGGCGACGAGTGGCATGCGCTCGACGCGCACGGACGCACGCTCGCGCAGGCGCCGGTCGTCGTACTCGCGAATGCCGGCGATGCGGTGCGGCTTGCCGGGCTGCGGCACGTCGCGCTGCAACCCGTGCGCGGGCAGCTGACGCTGCTGCCGGCAGGCAGCGCATCGCCGCTGCCGTGCCCGGCGATCGGCGACGGCTACGCAGTGCCGCTCGACGACGGCACGCTGCTGATCGGTGCGACGTTCGAACCGGACGACGTCGATCCGGCGATACGCCTGGCCGGCCATGCGGAAAACCTCGAGCGCGTGCGGCGCCTGCTGCCGGGACTGATCGACGACGTGCCCGCGCTCGACACGCTGCGCGGCCGCGTCGCGTTCCGCTGGGTCGCCGGCGACCGGCTGCCGCTGATCGGCCCGCTCGCCGACGAAGCGCAGGCAGTCGCCAACGCCCGCGCGCTGAGCGGTGCCAAAGCCCGCGACCTGCCACGCATGCCGGGGCTCTACGGCGCATTCGGCTACGGCTCGCGCGGTCTCGTCTGGGCCGCGCTCGGCGCCGAGCTCATCGCCTCGCAGCTCGACGGCGAGCCCTGGCCGATCGAGCGCGAACTCGCAGAAGCGGTCGATCCCGCCCGTTTCCTGATCCGCGCATTGCGCGCACGCCAGGTGAGCGCCGCCGACTGATCCGGCGCACCGTTTCCTCACAGTTTCCCGATTTTCCCGTGCAAAGTTATCCACGCGATGCTGTGGATAACCGCGCGAAATCCATGCTCGGTTCGTGTGCAATCACAGTGGACGTAAACGGGGTAACTCGGCAGGTCGCGCACAGGGTCCAAAAGTTGCTCATCTCAAACTACTGTGCACGAACACGCTGTGCAACCGGTTATGTTTTCAACAAGCCGTTGATCCGGCAGCGTAAACGGAGGTTATCCACAGAACTGCGAGCGCCTTGTTAACTTCTACTACGTATATATACAGATAAACCTTTTAAACCAAAGACCTGTGCCCCGCACAGCGTTTCGGGTTCTATCGAATGGGTTCCAGAGTGAAAAAGCTGTGGCACAATCGGTTTCCTTCGCGTTCGTCCGGCCAGGCGCCGGACATGCTTCAACGGAACGGTCCGCACAGTTTCGAATCTGAGTCTTCGAGGCAGCGCAGTCCGTTCACACATCAGGCCGACAATCCAGATCGGCAGACCTGAGCGACATATCCGCCGAATGGCGGTACAGGCGGACCCCATGTCCCGCCGTCGTGAACCACAACAATCACATTCGGGGCGATACCCAGCCGGCGCGCACTCATTCCTGACGCTTGACCCCGCGTCGCTGGCGGTTGCTTCCAAAGGAGAAGTCACCACGATGAAGTCGGCGTTCTCATTTCTGCCCAACTGGCCGCTTACGCCGGATGCCGTGTTCTGGGCCGGGCTCGCGCTGTTCGCGGCCGGGCTGTGCGGCGAGCTCTGCTATCGCGCGTGGCGGCTGCCGCGCATTACCGGTTATGCGGTGATCGGTCTCATCGCCGGTTCGTTCGGTTTCGGCGTGATCGATTCGAGCACGGACGAAACGTCGCGGCTGTTGATCAACGTCGCACTCGGGCTGCTGCTGTTCGAACTCGGCAGCCGCCTCGACCTGCGGTGGATCCGCCGCAATCCGTGGCTCATTGCGTCCAGCCTCGCCGAAGCGACGCTGACGTTCGTGCTCGTGCTGTTCGTGATGCTTGCGCTCGGCGTGTCGGGCATGGTCGCGCTCGTGCTGTCGGCGATCGCGATTGCGACGTCGCCGTCGATGGTGATCCAGCTGAAGACCGAGCTGCGCGCGGAAGGGCAGGTGTCGCAGCGGCTGATCACGCTGACCGCGCTGAACAGCGTCTACGCGATCGTGCTGACTAAGCTCGTCACGAGCTGGCTGCATCAGGAAGCGTACGGCAACGTGTTCGCCACCATTCTGCAGCCCGTCTATCTGCTCGTCGGTTCGTTCATCGTCGCGTATCTGGTCGCGCGTTCGTGCAACTACCTGTTCCGCCACATGACGTCGACGATGCGCGACGAGCATTCGTTCGTCGCGCTGTTCGGCCTCGTCATGCTCGCGATCGCGGTCGCGCAGGCGCTGAAGCTGTCGACGCTGCTCACGCTGCTGCTCGCGGGGATCATCGTCAAGAACCTCGAAGCGCGCCCCCAGCTGTGGCCCGAGCATTTCGGCACGGCCGGCTGGCTGCTCACGGTCGTGCTGTTCGTGCTCACGCTCACCTCGTTCACATGGGGCGACATCGCGCTCGGCGGCCTGTTCGCGATCGTGCTGATCGTCACGCGGCTCGTCGCGAAACTCGGCGGCGTCGTCGCGTTCGCGAAGCCGAGCGGGATCGGGATGAAGCAGGGCGTCGCGCTCGGCATCGCGCTGACGCCGATGTCCGCGCTGAGCTACCTGCTCGTCGACGATACCTACCAGCTCTACCCGAACTTCGATCCGCATCTGCGCGCGATCGTGATGTGCACGATCGTGATCCTGCAGCTCGTCAGCCCGTTCGTCGTCTACCGATGCCTGTCGGCGGTCGGCGAGCGCAGCGACGGCAACTGATTCCGGAACTCCTGCCATGGCACTCGAAACCTTCGTCAATTCCGAGCCGTTCACGTTCGGCGTCGAACTCGAAATCCAGGTCGTCAACACGCACAACTACGACCTCACCAAGGCCGCATCGGACCTGATGCGGCTGATCCAGGGCGAGTCCTTTCCGGGCAACATCACGCCGGAAATCACCGAGAGCATGATCGAGCTGTCGACCGGCATCTGCCATACGCACGAGCAGGCGCTCGGCGAGCTGCACGCGATCCGCGACGTGCTCGTGAAGGCGGCCGACCAGCTCAACGTCGGGCTGGCCGGCGGCGGTACGCACGCGTTCCAGCAATGGAGCGACCGGCAGATCTACGACGCGCCGCGCTTCCAGTATCTGTCCGAGCTGTACGGCTATCTCGCGAAGCAGTTCACGGTGTTCGGCCAGCACGTGCACATCGGCTGCCCCGATCCGGACAGCGCGCTGTTCCTGCTGCATTCGATGTCGCGCTTCATTCCGCACTTCATCGCGCTGTCGGCGTCGTCGCCGTTCGTGCAGAACGTCGACACCGGCTTCCATTCCGCGCGGCTCAATTCGGTGTTCGCGTTTCCGCTGTCGGGCCGCGCGCCGTTCGCGCTCACGTGGCACGACTTCGAGGAATACTTCACGAAGATGGTGAACACGGGCGTCGTGAACTCGATGAAGGATTTCTACTGGGACATCCGCCCGAAGCCCGGCTACGGAACGATCGAAGTGCGCGTGATGGATACGCCGCTGTCGGTCGATCGCGCCGCTGCGATCGCGTGCTACATCCAGACGCTCGCGCGCTATCTGCTGCTCGATCGTCCGCTGACGCTCACCGAGGACGACTATCTCGTCTACACGTTCAACCGTTTCGAAGCGTGCCGCTTCGGGCTCGAAGGCACGTGCGTGAATCCTCAGACCGGCGAGCGCCGCACGATCGCCGAGGACATCCTCGACACGCTCGACCGGATCGCGCCGCATGCGGCCGAGCTCGGCTCGCGCGCGGCGCTCGACGAGATCGGCGCGCTCGCGAAAGCGCGCGTGAACGACGCATCGTGGCTACGAACCGTCTTCAAGCAGGAAAAATCGCTGAACGAAACCGTTCGCCAGCAGTGCCTGCGTTGGCGCGAATGAAAAAATGTTTTGCAGTTTGCGGACTCGACCGCGTCGCGATTCGCTGAGTGCGAACCGGCGCGCGTCGAGCCGGCAACTGTTGCCGGTTCTGCCGCCATGCTGTGGATAACCGGATATTCCGCTGCAAAGTCAAAGGTATGTGGAATGGATAACCCGGTGGATCGCCGTACCTCGCGTGATCGCCGGTGCGCGCCGCTCGATGGCCGCGCGACACGTGCCGCCGGCACGCCGCATTGGCCGCACAATGAAAAAACGCAGTTATCCCGTGATTTTCCACAGCGCAAAGGGGATAACTTAGCTGTGCGATTTTCCGCTCTCGCTTAGAATGTCGGCTTTGCGGACACCGGAAGCACCGCGTGTCTTACCGGTCGCCGCGGACGCGACCGCCGCGTGTGCCTCGCGACGGCCGTGCCGGACGGATTCGACGATCCGGTCCGCCCCTGAGACAGAGATTCGATCTCCACACTACGGCCGCTCGGCAAGTCCGGGCGGCGGCAAAGCGAAAAGACTATGAGCGAAGGCGTTTACGGGAATCAGGCTGCGGGACGTGTGACCCACGGCCTGCTGCGGTTGAGTACGGCCATGCGGAGCGAGGCATGGGATTGGGCGGAAGGCGCCGGCCTCACGCCGACGCAGGGCGAAATCCTCGTGCTGCTGCTGCAACGCAAGGGCCCGATGCGGCTCGGCGAAATCGCGCGCGAGACGCAGCTCACCGCGGCTACCACGAGCGATGCGGTCAGCACGCTCGAGATGAAGGGGCTCGTCGAGAAGCGCCGCGCGCTCGACGACGGCCGCGCGCTTGCCGTGCGCCTGTCGGCACGCGGCCGCACGGCCGCGAAGAAGGCGCTGCAATGGCCGGAATTCCTGACGAAGGCGGTCGGCAAGCTCGGTGCGGACGAGCAGGGCGCGTTGTACCGCGCGCTGCTGAAGACGCTGCGCGAGCTGCAGGTCGCCGGTGCGACGCCGCCGCAGCGCATGTGCCTTACGTGCGTGCATTTCCAGCCGTCGAAGCCGTCGAAGAAGGCCGTGCATCACTGCGCATCGTTCGGTACGCCGCTCGCGGACGGCGATCTGCGTCTCGACTGTTCGATGCACGAAGAAGCCGACGTGGCCACGCAGAAAAAGACCTGGAAGATTTTCGCAGGCTGACGTCCGTCGATCGACCGGGAGGCCGATGATGAACGCTGAAGTCGTGGCGATCCGCCACGTGCATTTCGAGGATCTCGGCAGTTTCGAGCAGGTGCTCGGCGAGCGCGGCCGGCGTGTGCGCTACGTCGACGTCGGCTCGTCGCGCGTCGAGGTGCTCGATGCGCTCGAGCCGTCGCTGCTCGTCGTGCTCGGCGGCCCGCTCAGCGTCTACGACGACGCGCAGTATCCGACGATCGCGCCGCTCGCGGCGCTCGTGAAGCAGCGGATCGATGCCACGCTGCCGATTCTCGGCATCTGCCTCGGTGCACAGTTCATCGCCCGCGCGCTCGGCGCGCGCGTCTATCCGGCCGCGCAGGTCGAACTCGGCTGGTCGCCGCTGACGCTGACCGACGCCGGCCGCGCATCGCCGCTGCGTCATCTCGACGGCGCGACGACGTCGATGCTCCACTGGCACGGCGATACGTTCGATCTGCCGGGCGGTGCGATTCATCTCGCCTCGACGCCGGCCTGCCGGCATCAGGCGTTCTCGTGGGGCCAGCATGTGCTCGCGCTGCAATGCCATCCGGAGATCCGTGCGGATCGCTTCGAACCCTGGCTGATCGCGAACGCGGGCGAGATCGCATCGACGCCCGGTATCGACGCGCGACAGCTGCGCGACGATACCGCGCAGCACGGGCCGACGCTCGAAATCGCCGCGCGCACGATGTTCGGCGAATGGCTCGACAGCGTCGGGCTCTGAGCGGCACCGTGCCGCTCGCGCCGCTGCAGCGATCGCCGATCGCATGCTGACCGTCGGGCCCGCAAGCGGCGCGCCGGTCGTCCCCTGTTCCTGACCAATCGCTTACTGCCGTTGCCGCCGTCTGCAGGCTTAGGTCGTGCGTGCTACGCTCGTGCGCTCTTCCATTTCTCGAGAGCGGCCACCATGACTGCGCTGTTTTCACCGTTCACGCTGCGCGGCGTGACCCTGCCGAACCGGATCGTGATTTCGCCGATGTGCCAGTATTCCGCGGAGCGCGGCGAAGCGACCGACTGGCACATGATTCACCTCGGCCATCTCGCGCTGTCCGGCGCGGCGCTGCTTTGCATCGAGGCGACCGCGGTCGAACCCGACGGCCGCATCACGCACGGCGACCTCGGCCTCTGGGACGACGCGACCGAAGCGGCGCTGAAGCCCGTGCTCGCCGCGATCCGCCGCTACTCGCCGATTCGCGTCGCGATGCAGCTGTCGCATGCGGGACGCAAGGCATCGAGCGAGGTGCCGTGGAAAGGCGGGCAACTGGTGCCCGTCGCCGATGGCGGCTGGCTGCCGCACGCGCCGTCGGCCGTTCCGCACAAGGACGGCGAGACGCCGCCGCTTGCGCTCGACGCGGCCGGGCTGAACCGCGTCCGCGAGGCATTCGCTGCGTCCGCGAAACGTGCGGCGCGGCTCGGCATCGACGCGATCGAGGTGCATGCGGCGCACGGCTATCTGCTGCATCAGTTCCTGTCGCCGCTCGCGAACCGGCGCACCGACGAATACGGCGGCTCGCGCGAAAACCGGATGCGCTTCCCGCTCGAGATCTTCGACATCGTGCGTGCCGCGTTTCCGGCGGATCGGCCGGTCGGCGTGCGCGTGTCCGCCACCGACTGGGTCGAAGGCGGCTGGGAGCTCGAGGACACGATCGCGTTCGCGCACGAACTGAAGCGCCGCGGCTGCGACTGGATCGACGTGTCGTCGGGCGGCGTATCGCCGTTGCAGAAGATTCCGCTGTCGCCCGGCTATCAGGTGCCGTTCGCGCAGGCCGTGAAGCGCGCGGTCGACATGCCGACGATCGCGGTCGGCCTCATCAACGAGCCCGCGCATGCGAACCGGTTGATCGAAGCGGGCGATGCGGACTTCGTCGCGATGGCGCGTGCGATGCTGTACGACCCGCGCTGGCCGTGGCACGCGGCTGCCGAACTCGGCGCGCAGGTGTCGGCGCCGCCGCAGTACTGGCGCTCGCAGCCGCGCGAATACAAGGCGCTGTTCGGCGACATCGCATTCGGCCAGCGCTGAGCGACACGCGGCATCGCAAGCGATGTTGAACGAAGCAATCGCGAACGTGTAGGATGCGGGTGATTCGCCGCATGCCCCGACGCGGCACCGACCGGTGCCGCGTTTTCGTTTCCGGCCCGACCGATGCCGGCGGCCGTGCAGCGGCGACGTCGGGCCGCGATCGCGGCTGTCTTCCATTCAAGTCGTCTTCACGAGGATTCGTTCGATGAGTTCACGCAGGATCGCGGTGCGCCGCTCGGGAGTACACGGCAAGGGCGTATTCGCCGTGGCGCCGATCAAGGCCGGCGAGCGCGTAGTGGAATACAAGGGCGAGCGAATTTCGTGGAAGGAAGCGCTGCGCCGCCATCCGCACGATCCGAACGAACCGAACCACACGTTCTATTTCGCGCTCGAAGAGGGCGGCGTGATCGACGGCAAGGTCAACGGCAACAGCGCGCGCTGGATCAACCATTCGTGCGCGCCGAACTGCGAAGCGGAAGAAGTCGGCGGGCGCGTATATATCCACGCGCTGCGCGATATCGAGCCGGAAGAAGAGCTGTTCTACGACTACGGTCTCGTGATCGACGCGAAGCTGACGAAAAAGCTGAAGCGCGAATATGCATGCCACTGCGGCACCGATGCGTGCCGCGGCACGCTGCTCGCGACGTCGGACGAAAGCGGCAAGAAGAAAAAGAAGAAGGACGGCAAGTCCGACGCGTCCGCGAAGGACAAGTCGAAGGACAAGAAAAAGAAGAAGTAGACAAGTGCGCGGCGCCTGCATGCGCCGCGCCTGCATCGGTCGCTCAGTGCGTCGGCGCGGCGGCCGGCGTCGCGCTGACCGGCTTCGCCGCGCGTGCCGCGAGCGGCACCTTCACGACGAAGCGCGAACCGCCTTCCGGTGCATCCTCGTAGGACACCGTGCCGCCGTGCATCGCCACGATGTCGTGGACGATCGCGAGACCGAGCCCCGCTCCCGTTTCGACGCCGTTGCCGTTGTGCGCATCGCCGCGGAAGAAGCGCTTGAACAGGTCGGCCTGCTGGTTCGCCGGCACGCCGGGGCCGTTGTCCTCGACGACGATTTCCGCGGCCGGCTGGCCGTCGTCGAGCGTGCCGCGCGCGACGTTCACCGTGATCCGCGCGCCGCTCGGCCGGGCGAGCGGTACATATTTCAGCGCGTTGTCGAGCAGGTTCGCGATCACTTCACGCAGCAGCACCGGATTGCCGCGCACCGGCAGCGTCTCGTCCTCGCCGGGATCGTCGCTGCGCTGGAAGCCGAGATCGACATGCGCGGCGAGCGCGCGCGGCACCCATTCGGCACCGGTCTCGAATGCCATCGCCGCGAGATCGACATCGACGAAGCGTGCGGCCTGTTCGCCGGGCTCCGCGCGCGCGAGCGACAGCAGCTGATTCGAGAGCCGCACCGCGCGGTCGGCCGCCGCGCGCAGCTCGCGCAACGCGGCATACGTCTGCTGCGTATCGCGCGCGACCGCGGCCTGCTCCGCGTGCAGTTTCACGGCCGTCAGCGGTGTGCGTAGCTGGTGTGCGGCGTCGGCGATGAACTTGCGCTGCGCGTCGAGGGCGGTCTTCAGGCGGCCGAGCAGCGCGTTCATCGCGCTCGTCAGCGGCCGGATTTCGAGCGGCACGTCGGTTTCGTCGACCGGCTCGAGCGACGTATGCGTCTGCCGGTTCAGCGAATCGGCGAGATGCGTGAGCGGGCCGAGCTGCTGGTTGACGACGCGCCACACGATCCCCCAGCCCGCGAGCAGCAGCAGCAGCAGCGGCATCATGATCGCGACGAGGAATTCCGCCGCGATGCGGTAGCGGTGCCGCACCGGCTGCGCGACTTCGACGACCATCGGCTTGCCGCCTTCGACGTTGTCGACGCGCACCTGCGCCACGCGTACCGCGCGGTTGTCGTATTCCGCTTCGAACACGTATGCATGATGCATGCGCCGCACGTTGATGCCCTGCAGCGGCAGCTTCGGATCGCCGGCGAGTTCCTGCTCGCCGTCGCTGATCCGGTAGATCAGCGCTTCGGCCGGATCGGAGAACATCGCCTGCGCGAGCGGCGGCACCGTAAACGGCGCGTCGGGGCCGGCGATCTGGATCTGTTTCGAGATGGCGGTCGCGAGATCGGCGAGCGAGCGGTCGATCACGTGCTGCGTGTATTGCCACGCGAGCCAGTACGCAATCAGGCCGCTCATCAGCGCGAGCATCGACAGCGGCGCGGCGAGGCGCCGCAGCAGCGAGCGGCGCAGGCTGGTCACAGCCGGATCAGAAGACATGTCGACGGGCAAATGAATGAGCGCCGCTCACGCGGAGCGGCGCGGTCGTGCGCCGGACGGCGACGCCGCGCGGCGAGCCGGCCGCCGACGCACGACGCGCCGGCGACGGCGGTGCCGCTCAGACGCTGGCCGTCTGGCGGATTTCCTGCAGCAGGTAGCCGAAGCCGCGCACGGTCACGATTTCGACGCGGCACTGTTCGAGTTTCTTGCGCACGCGGTGCACGTAGACTTCGATCGCGGTGTCGCCGAGATCGCCGCCGAAGTGCGTGAGGTGATCCTGCAGCTGCGCCTTGCTGACGACGCGGCCGTGACGCAGCAGCAGCATTTCGAGCACCGCGAATTCGCGCGGCGACAGTTCGAGCGGCTTGTCGTCGTTGAAGATGCGGCGATCGACGCCCGACAGGCGGACGCCGCCGAGCGACACTTCCGGACGCGGCATGTCGCTGTGCGGGCCGCTGCGGCGCATCACGGCGCGGATCCGCGCTTCGAGCTCGGCCGGTTCGAACGGCTTCAGCATGTAGTCGTCGGCGCCGGAATTCAGGCCCTGGATGCGGTCGTTCAGTTCGTCGCGCGCGGTCAGCACGATGACGGGCGTGTGGCGGTTGGTCTGGCGAAAGCGCGTGAGCAGCGTCATTCCGTCGATGCCCGGCAGGCCGAGGTCGAGGATTACGAGTTCGTGGCGGTTTTGTGCCAGCGCCTGTTCGGCAAAGATGCCGTCGTGCACCATGTCGACGGTGAAGCCAGCCTGTTCGAGGCTGCTCTGGATACCGCGTGCGATGGGGCGGTCGTCTTCGATCAGAAGGAGTCGCATGAAGTTCGCTCAAGTACAATGGGTTGGCGGTTCAGGCACGCGGACAGCACGACGCCGTTTCCACAGGGCCGCCGCATCGCGTGACAATCAAGCATGGCGGCCAGCGCACGATGACAACCAATCATGTCCGATATTTCGATCCACGATCTCGAAGCCGCGATCAATTTCTGGCGCGCCCGCTCGCCGTCGAGCGGCGACGAACTCAAACTCTGCGAAGAGGCCAGCGCGCTCTCCAAGCCGTATGCGCTGCTGATTGTACAGCGCGAAAGCGCGCTGCAACTGGAAGGTTTGGACCCCAAGGCGCGGAAAGCGTACGAGACTTACGTGCGCCTTAAGGACGGCTTGGAAAGCTGAAGGCTTTCGCTGAGTACATCCTAGAAAACGTTCATGCAAATGAAAAGTTGACGCGCCGCGCGCCGAAAAAGCGCGCGGCGCGTTCGCTCGTGGTCGGGCCGCGCGCGCTCAGCTCGCCGGACGCGCCTGTGCGGCGACCGCGTCGATGAAGAGGGCCAGTTCGATGTCGCGTTCGGTGAGGCCGTCGGCGTCGTGTGTCGACAGCGTCACGTCGACGCGGTTGTAGACATTGAACCATTCCGGATGATGATTCATTTCCTGTGCCTTGATTGCAACGCGCGTCATGAAGCCGAACGCTTCGTTGAAATCGGCGAAGCGCAGGCTGCGCTGGATCGCATCGCGGCCCGGCACCGCCGACCACTGCGGCAGGCGTTCGAGTCGCGTCTTGCGTTCTTCTGATGTGAGCTTGTGGACCATGTTGCACCTCGTTCGGTAACGGCGCTCGCGCGCGGCATGCGCCGCGCGACGGGGCCTGCACCGGTCATTCTTTCATAGTTGCGCGCCGCGTGTCGGCACGTGCTGCATGCGGTGTGCGGTGTGCGGGATGTGGCGTCCGTCACATTACGCGTCGTCGTCGGGCCAGCCTTCGCCGGTGCCGCGATGCAGCACGCGGTCGGTGTCGAGCACCGCGCCGGCGTCGAACTCCGGCAGTCCCGCGAGGCGCGCGGCAAGCGCGCGGCCGTCGAGCTCCGCCAGCGCGAACAGCTGCGCGAAGTCGTCGATCACGAAGTAGGTCTTCTGGAACGTATCGATCCGGTAACGCGTGCGCATCACGCGCTCGAGATCGAAGCCGAGCCGGTTCGGCGCCGCGCTTTCGACGCTGTACAGGCTCTCGCCCTTGCTCGACACGATGCCGGCGCCGTAGATCGATAGCCCGCCGGGGCCGCGCCCGTCGCGGATCAGTCCGAACTCGACCGTATACCAGTAGAGCCGCGCGAGGCGCGCGAGCGCCGCTTCGTCGTCGGCGACCGCGAGCGCGATGCGGCCGTATGCCTGCATGTAGTCGGCAAAAACGGGCTCGATCAGCAGCGGCACGTGGCCGAACAGGTCGTGGAAGCAGTCGGGCTCCTGCAGGTAGTCGAGCTGATCGGGGCGACGCATCCACCAGGTAACCGGAAAGCGCCGGTTCGCGAGGTGTTCGAAGAACACGCGATCGGGCACGAGGCCCGGTACCGCGACGATCTGCCAGCCCGTTGCGGGCATCAGCTGACGGTTCACGTCCGCGAACGACGGCACGCGATCGGCCGGCAGGTCGATCTTGCCGAGCCCGGCGACGAACGCGTCGCATGCGCGCCCGCGCAGCAGCGCCGACTGGCGCGCATAGAGCTGCTGCCACACCGCGTGGTCGACGCGGCCGTAACGCTGCAGCGGCTGGTCGATGGTGAAATCGGCGCGGGTTTCGAGGCCCGCATCGAACTGCTCCTGCAGTTTCGCGGTGACGACGGTGGACATGAGACGCTCGGCATGCTGGGGTTTCGGATGCACGCAAGTGTAGAGCGGGGTACGCGCGGGTTGGGCGCAAAATTGGCGCATATTCGAGATGTAATGCGATAATCGCGCATTGAATCGTCGAATCATGCGGAGAATGGACATGCTGGAACTCGATCACTTCGATCTCGCACTGCTGGACGTGCTGCAGCGCTTCGGCCGCGCGACGCATCAGCAGCTCGGCGAGGAAGTGCCGCTATCGCCGTCGCAGATCGGCCGCCGGCTGCAGCGGCTCGAGGCCGCCGGCGTGATCGAGGGGTATCGCGTGATGCTGCGGCCCGAAAAACTCGGGCTCGGCGTGACCGCGTTCACGAGCCTGAAGCTCAAGCATCATGGCGATTCGATCATCGAGCAGTTCCAGCAGCAGATCGACGTGTTGCCCGAAGTGCTCGAATGTCACGCGGTGGTCGGCGATGCCGACTATCTGCTGCGGATCGTCGCGCCGGATCTGAACGCGCTGTCGCAGTTCGTGATGAAGAAGCTGATGCGTGTGCCGGGCGTCGACAGCGTGCGTTCGAACATCGTGCTGACGACGTTCAAGCGCAACGGCGCGCTGCCGCTCGCGCATCTGGCGCCCGGCGCGGCCTGACGCGCGCGCGGCGTCCGCAGACGCCGCGCGTTTGTACCGCGCGTGCGCATGCCGCGCATATGCACGCCGCGCGTATGCACGCCGCGCACGATCACGCGGCCGTTTCGCGCTCGGCCGCGTTCAGCAGGTCGACATAGGCGAGCGCGACGAGATCGTCATGCGCGACGCCGAGCTTCGCGAACACGTCGTGCGCTTCCGCTTCGCCGCCTGCTTCGTCGTCGTCGGGGCCGAGCACGACTTCGAGCTCGATGAAGTCGCCGAGGCCGTCGACGCGATCGAGGTGAATGCGCGTGCGGCCGGCCAGATACACGTGACGCTCCTTCGTGACGATGCCGCGCGTCGTCAGCGCGGTCGCGAGCAGTGCGTGCATCGCGTCCGGGTTCGTCACCGGGCTGCGCGTGTAGTACGACGCCTTCGGGCCGTCTCGATCGTCGCGCTGGTAGAAGATCAGCTCGGCCGGCGTGCCGTCGTCGAAGCGGCGCAGCTTGAGCCGGCCGCGCGGCACGTCGTAGAAGAAATCCTGCTGGCGGTAGAACAGCGGCGCTTCAGTCGCCAGGGCGGCCGCGCGTTCGCGCAGACGGTCGAATTCGCGGGCACGGGCTTTGATCTCGATGTTGCGGGCCATGCGGACCTCCTTCGGTCGACGACGATGTACGGATGTGCGAACGCACAATCTAGCAAAAAGGCTGCGACGGCGACGTGAAGCCTGCCGCGCCGAATCGCAGCGTGCGGCGCGCGCCGCGGCCCGCATCATCAATGGCGCTCATATTGCCCACTGCGCTTCGATCAGCCTGAGCGCGGCCGCGATCGCCGGTTCGTCGCGCCGCTCGGCGAGCGTGACGAAGGTCAGCTCGGTCGGCACCGTCACGCGCTCGCCGATCGTCAGCGCATGCGCGTGCGCTTCGGCGAGCGCGATCGCGTCGCGCGCGAGCGTCAGACCGATCCCCGATTTCACGAGATCGAGCATCGACTGCTCCTGATCGACTTCGGCGACCTTCAGCGGCTGCACGCCGGCCTGCGCGAAGCGCCGCGACAGCAGTCGGTTGTGCGCCGACGCGGGCGGCGTCCAGATCCACGGCAGCGCCGCGAGCGCGCGCCAGTCGTGCGCGCGCTGCACGCGTTCCTTCCAGCCGGCCGGCGCGAGCACGCGGTACTGGAAATGCGTGAGCGTGACCGTATGGAACGGCGCACCGTCGCGCGGATCGTCGTCGCCGGGCCGGCCGATGTAGTAGCCGACATCGAGCGCCTGCGCGCGCACCTGGTCGAGCACCCAGCCCGACATCCCGTGCCGCAGCGCGGTCTCGATTTGCGGGTGGGTTTCGACGAGCGCGCGCAGAAAGCCGCCGAGCCGCAGAAATCCCGGATCGAGGATCGTGCCGATCCGCAGCCGGCCGCGCACCTCGTGGCGCAGCGCGGCCGCCGCGCGCTCGACGTCGGCGGCCA